>NZ_JBIUCY010000004.1:0-195688 GCF_044540725.1 Edwardsiella sp. A.80236 | reverse complement strand
ACCATTTCGCAGCAGCCGCCTGATCGGCGCAGAGCGACAGCCTACCTCTGACTGCCGCCAATCTTTGCAACAGAGCCTCCGTCGCCATGCTCACCTCGCTTTGGTGCACACGAGTATTGAGCATAGTCGAGATTGGTGCAGATCACTTCTGATATTGAACTGTCAGGAGCTGGCTGCACAACAGCCATTACGCCCAATCAACTGGTGCAGTCGTCTTCTGAAAATGACAATTGAACTAATTGTTAGGAACTAGTTTAAACAGACTGATGGGGGTTTCAATGTTCATACGGGCGTATTTACGTGCATCGACAGAGGAACAGGATGCTGAGCGGGCACGACAGCTGTTGATTGACTTTGCTGCTGAGCATAGCCATCAGATTGCCAGTTTCTACGTGGAGAATGAGTCGGGGGCGACGCTGGACAGGCCTGAACTTATGCGGCTGATTCGCGATGCTACAGATTGTGACATTGTACTGGTAGAGCAGATTGACCGTCTGGCCCGTCTCAATCAGACGGATTGGCAAACATTGAAGCAATTACTGGCGCAGAAAAAGCTCTCCATCGTTTCCCCGGAGCTTCCGACTTCTTGGGTGGCGTTACAAGGGGACAGCCGCTCTGAGTTCACCAGCGCCATCTTGCAGGCTGTAAATGGCATGCTGCTGGATATGCTCGCAGCAGTCGCTCGCAAAGACTATGAAGATCGCCGACGCAGGCAACTGCAAGGCATTGCCAAGGCCAGGGATGAGGGGAAATATCGCGGTCGCCAGAAAGATGAAAAGAAGCGTCAGCACATCGCACAGTTGTTGAGCACCGGACACAGCTACTCGGTGATTCAGGAGATGTTGGGTTGCTCCCGTCATCTGATTTCGTGCGTGGCAAAAGATATTCGTTCTGCAAAATAGCGGATCATTTATCTGAAGCATCCATACGACGCTTTTCGATATACAGCCATGCGGCAAAGGCTCCAAAGCCTATCAGAAATGAAAACAGGAGGAGCAGGATGACGATGCTGTTCATAGTGATGACCTCATGTGTTGCGGATTAGGCATGCAATCAGATGATCGTGTGACAAAACTCTATATCACCATGGACTCAACTCAGGAAAAAATCAATAACCAACTGAAATGATTGGGTTTTGTTCTTTCGTAACAAACATGGTTGTGAATTGCTACCAATAAATAGACATCATCCCTGATGTGACATGTTCGCGGTGGTTGCTCGCTAAGATTATGATGACCGGCGTCGTATAGAAAAGGCTAAATCAGAGGGAAAATACAGTGGGCGCCAGCCTGACCTTAAGCGACATCAGTATATAGCTAGCCTATTGAAGGCCGGCCATAGCTACACTGACATTCAAGATATGTTGGAGTGTTCGCAGCACCTGATTGCTACCATCTAAAAGAATATCAGCAGCACAGAGCAGTAATTCCACGACTTTCTGCCGTATAGCTTTCTTGATTACGGCAATTCAACGTCATCACACCAATAAACCGTTCTCATTAACTTTAAAAAATTGCGTTTCAACTGTAAGCGTCGTCTCAGCACCGTCTGGCAGATCCTGATATTCCTGAGAGGATAGTGGACACCAAATATGGTGGACGCTATCCATGAAATCATTAACCGCAGTGCGTAAAAAAAGCCCTAATTATCCCGTTGAGTTCAAAATCAAAATGGTTGAACTCTCGCATCGACCAGAGATCTCCGTAGCGCAACTCGCTCGTGAGCATGGGATCAACGATAATTTGCTGTTCAAGTGGCGCCAGTACTGGCGCGAAGGAAAACTACGTCCTCCTTCAACAATAGAAAACAACGTGCCTGAGCTGCTCCCGATAACACTTGATGCCGAAGATGTTGTCCCTGCAACCTCCCCCCGGTCACAACCTGTAGCTGCTGCGGCACCTGAATCACTCAATATCAGCTGTGAAGTGACGTTCCGGCACGGATCACTCCGTCTGAATGGTGCCATCAGCGAAAATATCCTGAACCTGCTGATACGGGAGCTCAAACGTTGATCCCATTACCATCAGGGACAAAGATCTGGCTGGTCGCTGGCATCACCGATATGAGAAACGGCTTCAACGGCCTGGCGGCAAAGGTGCAGACGACGCTGAAAGACGATCCGATGTCAGGTCACGTTTTTATCTTCCGTGGGCGTAATGGCAGTCAGGTAAAGCTCCTCTGGTCTACCGGCGATGGACTGTGTCTGCTGACCAAACGGCTGGAGCGCGGCCGCTTCGCCTGGCCGTCAGCCCGGGATGGCAAAGTGTTCCTCACACCGGCACAGCTGGCGATGCTCCTTGAAGGTATCGACTGGCGGCAGCCTAAAAGACTGCTTACGTCACTGACTATGTTGTAGGCCTCTTTATCCTGGTCGACGCTGAATGAGCCAGGTAATATACCCGGTATGAACAGCTTACTTCCTGACAATATCGATGAACTGAAACGTCTCCTTGCCGAACAGGAGGCGCTGAACCGTGCCCTTCTGGAAAAGCTGAACGAGCGTGAACGCGAAATAGATCACCTGCAGGCGCAACTGGATAAGCTGCGCCGGATGAACTTCGGCAGCCGCTCCGAAAAAGTCTCCCGCCGTATCGCGCAGATGGAAGCCGACCTTAAGCAGTTGCAGAAAGAAAGCGATACCCTTACCGGCCGGGTGGATGACCCGGCCGTGCAGCGCCCGCTGCGGCAGACCCGTACCCGCAAACCGTTCCCTGAATCACTTCCCCGTGACGAAAAACGGCTGCTGCCGGCAGCGTCATGCTGCCCGGAATGTGGTGGTACGCTGAGTTACCTGGGTGAAGATGCCGCCGAACAGCTGGAGCTGATGCGCAGCGCCTTCCGGGTTATCCGGACAGTACGTGAAAAGCATGCCTGTACTCAGTGCGATGCCATCGTGCAGGCCCCCGCGCCTTCACGGCCCATCGAGCGGGGTATCGCAGGACCGGGGCTGCTGGCCCGCGTGCTGAGTTCAAAGTATGCAGAGCACACCCCGCTGTACCGCCAGTCTGAAATATACGGCCGCCAGGGTGTGGAGCTGAGCCGCTCACTGCTGTCGGGCTGGATGGATGCGTGTTGCCGGCTACTGTCACCGCTGGAAGGGGCGCTTCAGGACTATGTGCTGACTGACGGTAAGCTCCATGCTGATGACACGCCTGTCCCGGTGCTGTTGCCAGGTAATAAGAAAACGAAGACCGGGCGGTTATGGACCTACGTTCGTGACGACCGTAACGCCGGGTCAGAGCTGGCGCCGGCAGTGTGGTTCGCTTACAGCCCGGACAGAAAAGGTATCCACCCGCAGAGCCATCTCGCTGGCTTCAGCGGTGTTCTGCAGGCGGATGCGTACGCCGGGTTCAACGAACTGTACCGCAATGGACAGATAACGGAAGCTGCCTGCTGGGCTCATGCCCGCCGCAAGATCCACGATGTGCACGTTCGCACCCCGTCAGCGCTGACGGAGGAAGCCCTGAAACGGATCGGTGAGTTATATGCCATCGAGGCGGAAATAAGGGGGATGCCGGCGAAGCGACGCCTTGCAGAACGTCAGCAAAAAGCTAAACCGCGGCTGAAATCCCTGGAAAGCTGGCTGCGTGAAAAGGTGAAAACGCTGTCGCGACACTCAGAACTGGCGAAAGCGTTCACGTACGTACTGAACCAGTGGCCGGCGCTGGCTTACTATACTGACGACGGCTGGGCCGAGGCAGATAACAACATAGCTGAGAATGCGCTACGGATGGTCAGCCTGGGCCGCAAAAACTACCTGTTCTTCGGTTCGGATCATGGAGGAGAGCGGGGAGCGCTGCTGTACAGCCTGATCGGGACATGCAAACTGAACGGAGTGGAGCCAGAAAGCTACCTCCGTTATGTCCTTGACGTCATTGCTGACTGGCCGATAAACCGGGTCAGCGAGCTACTCCCCTGGCGCGTAGCACTGCCAACTGAATAACACATCCCCGTCAATACGGTTCTCGCTGCACGCTTACTTTCAACTCAAATAAGTTGAGAAAAAACACAATCATGGTAGGGTTTCATCAGTGATGACTTATAGTATTTATGGTTAAAAAACAACCAAAACTCAATGTGTTGCGTTTAAGTTTTGAATGCAATAAACGCAAATGTGATGAATACGACCGTGGGAATATCATGATCCGCTGCCACTTAGCTCGTTTAATGGGCGAACACAAAATGCGCATTAGCGATGTTATGCGTGAAACGGGCCTCAGCCGTACCACTATCACACTCCTTTACAAGGAAACCGCGTTAAAAGTGGACCTAGATGCATTAGACAAGCTATGTGATTTATTTAATTGCAACATCCATGAATTACTAGAAAAATCGCCTGCGGTTTCCGTAGGAAACGAGTAAACAATGACCTTAATTGACATCAAAGATCTCGAAGCACACCTTTGGCATGCAGCCCACATTATTACTGGGCCTATCGACGCATCTGACTACAAAACCTACATCTTCCCCATCTTATTCTTCAAACGTATCTGTGATGTATACGACGAAGAGTTTATCGAGGCCATGGAGCAAATCGGTGATGCAGAGCTGGCCAAGGGGGATATGTTCCATCGAATCCAAATTCCACCAGCATGCCACTGGAAAGATGTTTTTGCTGAAACCAAAGATATTGGGCAAGCACTGAAAGACTCATTTCGTGGAATTGAGCTAGCTAATCCTAAGCTTCATGGCATCTTTGGTGATGCTAGCTGGACTAATAAAGAACGCCTGTCAGATGAACTCTTAGCTACTTTGCTCAACCATTTCAACCAGAAAAATCTTGGTGTAGCGTCTGTTCGCGATGATGATATGGGCCGCGCCTACGAATACCTGATTAAACGCTTTGCAGACAAAGCCAATAAAAAAGCCGGTGAGTTCTATACCCCTCGCACCATTGTACGCTTGATGGTCAATATCCTTGATCCGCAAGCAGGTGAAAGTGTGTACGATCCCGCCTGCGGTACTGGCGGTATGCTGCTAGAAACTATTCATCACGTAAAAGAAAATGGTGGCGATCCACGCCTGCTCAAAATCAAAGGCCAGGAAAAGAACCTGACCACTGAAGCCATTGCCCGCATGAACCTTTTCCTACATGGCCAAGAGGATTTCGATATCGTCCGAGGGGACACTTTGCGCGAGCCTAAGTTTTTGGTCAGTGATCGCCTAGAGACCTTCGATTGTGTTATCGCTAACCCGCCATTTAGTTTAAAAGAGTGGGGATACGACAACTGGAGTGCTGATCCTTATGGCAGAGCGCAATATGGTTTAGCTCCTAGAACCAACGGTGATTTTGCTTGGGTGCAACATATGTTTGCCTCCTTGAACGATCATGGCCGCATGGCGGTGGTATTGCCTCATGGAGTCCTGTTCCGTGGCGGTGCTGAGGGCACAATCCGTACCAAACTTCTACAGGAAAACCGCATCGAAGCCATTATTGGTGTAGCATCAAACCTCTTTTATGGCACCAGCATTCCAGCCAGCATTCTCGTGCTGCGAAAGTCACGTCCGGAGCACCATAAAGATCATGTGTTGATCATTAATGCTGAAGAAATCTTCACCAAAGGCCGTGCACAAAACACTCTGACCAACGAGCAAGCCGATGAGATCTATGGCATCTACCAAAGCCAGGTTAAACAGGGTCCCAGTTCAGAAAACATAAAAGGGGCAGCCGAAATTGAAGGCGTTGCTCGTTGGGTGCCGATCAGTGAAATCGAAGAAAACGACTTTAACCTGAACATTGCACGCTATGTGCAAAAGCCACTGGAAGAAGAAACTATCTCGGTAGAAGACGCCTTAAAGGATTTTCAGCAAAAGCTCTCGGCATTGGAACAAGCCGAAAACGAACTGGAAGCCCTGCTAATCAAAGAGGGTTTTGAAATATGAAAAAAGCAGACTTAGAAAACCTACTCTGGGGCGCGGCCGAGTTTTTACGTGGCCAAATCGACGCCTCAGACTACAAGCAGTACATCTTTCCACTACTGTTTTACAAGCGTCTATCGGATGTGTATTTGGAAGAATACACCGAAGCCTTGGAGAACTATGAAGGCGATACCGAATACGCCGCCATGCCCATGTTCCACCGTTTTGATATCCCACAGGAAGCCCGTTGGGAAAAAGTACGCCACACCAGTAAAAACATTGGTGAGGCCATTCAAAATGCGCTGCGCCTTATTGAGGCCAAAAACCCGCGCTTACATGGCGTGTTTGGCGATGCCCAATGGACCAATAAAGAGCGCCTGCCCGATCACCTGCTGTCTGATCTGATTGAGCACTTCAGTAAAATTCCGCTGGGGATTAAATCGGTCGCTCAGGATGATCTGGGTGAGGCTTACGAATACCTGATCAAAAAATTCGCCGACGACTCCGGCCACACCGCTGCCGAGTTTTATACCAACCGTACCGTGGTGCATTTAATGACGCGCATCATGGGTTTAAAACCCGGCGAAACGGCTTACGATCCTACTTGCGGTACCGGCGGTATGTTGCTTAACGCAGTAATGGACCTGCGCACCCACGGTGAAGAATGGCGGTCAGTGCATCTCTATGGCCAAGAGGTAAACCTGCTCACTTCGGCCATTGCTCGAATGAACATGTTCCTGCACGACATTGAAGAATTCGATGTGCTGCGTGGCGATACCCTGGCCGAACCTAAGTTTATTGAGAACGACCAGCTCAAACAGTTTGATGTGATATTCGCTAACCCGCCTTACTCCATCAAAAAATGGAACCGCGATAAGTTTGCCGCCGACCCTTATGGCCGCAACCTCTACGGGGTGCCACCGCAAGGCTGCGCCGATTATGCGTTTTATACTCATATTATTAAAAGCCTAAAACCGGATACAGGTCGCGCCGCTATGCTCTGGCCTCACGGTGTTTTGTTCCGTGATTTCGAGCAAAGCATTCGCAAACAAGTGATTGAGTCCGACATTATCGAAGCGGTGATTGGCCTTGGACCAAACCTGTTTTATAACTCGCCGATGGAATCCTGCGTGGTGGTGCTCAACTGCAATAAGCCCGCTGAGTGCAAAAACAAGGTGTTGTTTATTAATGGCGTGGAACATGTTACCCGCGAGCGCGCTCACAGCCGATTATCGGATGAGGACTTATCCGTGCTCTGCGAGGCTTACTTCACGCCAGAAAAGCAGAGCGACATTACTGCGTTGGTGGATGTTGAGATCATCAAAGAAAACCTCTACAACCTGTCGATTCCGCTTTATGTGCAGGCACAAAATAATGGTGAGGTGCACGATATGGAACATGCCATCGAAGCATGGAAAGTTAGCCGGGTGCAATTAAAAAAGCAGACCAATAAATTATTTAAAAGTCTTGCTGAGCTGGGGTTTGAGGCTGAAGTTAGCAAGGTGGAGCAGTAAATGACAGAACAACAATTACCCGAAGGCTGGCAAATAGTGAAGTTTGGCGATATAGCCAAACATATTTCCAAGCGTGTCGAGCCCAGTGAAACTGACCTTGAAATCTATGTCGGGCTGGAACATTTGGACCCAGACAGCTTGAAAATTAAACGTCACGGTGTGCCCAGTGACGTAGAAGGCCAAAAACTTTTGGTGAAGAAAGGGCAAATCATTTTTGGCAAGCGTCGTGCCTATCAGCGCAAAGTCGCAGTGGCAGACTGGGATTGTATTTGTTCGGCACATGCCATGGTGCTTGAAGCGAACCCTAAACATGTCATACCTGAGTTTTTGCCATTTTTTATGCAGTCCGATGTTTTTATGAATCGGGCAGTGGCTATTTCAGAGGGCTCACTATCTCCTACGATCAAATGGAAGGTTTTAGCTGAACAAAAATTTTTATTCCCGAACTTAGAGCAGCAGCCAAGACTGTTAACGTTATTAAAAAGAGCGGAAAGAGCACTGAGATCATCAGAATCTATAGTCAAACAACTTTTAGAAACCAAGACAGCTACAGCATACTCCCTAATGCTTGAAGGAAATTGGTACAGAGAATTATTTGGTCAAGATCGGGCTTCTATACCTGAAGGATGGAAGTTGTTAACTGTGGGCGATGTTCTCAATGATACTCAATATGGGCTGTCGGACTCTCTGGAGGCTCATGGTAGTTACCCAGTACTTAGAATGATGAATATTACTAATGGTTACGTAGACCCTAACGATTTGAAGTATCTCGACTGGCCCAAGGAAGAGGCAGACAAGTATATTCTAAATTATGGCGATATTGTCTTTAATAGAACTAACAGTATGGAATGGGTAGGAAGGACAGGAATATTTGAACTGGATGGAGACTATCTGTTTGCTTCATATTTAATCCGTTTGGTGGCAAATGAAAAGAAGCTTACTCCTTATTATTTAACTCAGTACTTAAACCTTCCCTTAATTCAATACCGGCTAAAGGCTTATGCTACACCTGGTGTTAGCCAAGTAAATATCAACCCAGGCAGTTTAAAAAGTTTGCCTATATTGGTCCCGCCATTAAAGAGGGTGAAAGAAATTGAGAAAGTGCTTCGCGAGTTTGACAATGAGTTGAATGTAGCCAAGAAACATCATCAGAGAATGCTTCAGTTCATGGAAAGTATCAAATCAAAATATTTTGAACAGGTAGCTTAATGTTTAACGAACAAACCGTCACAGAAAATGGAATTATCGACCGTTTAAAGGGGTTAAGCGGTGTAAATTGGACTTACAGCCACGGTGAGAGCCTGCCTAAGCAAGCGCAGGATATCTTCGTCGATGAGTGGCTCAAAGACGCCTTGTGTTCGTTAAACCCTGATATCGCCAAGCAACCGGATTACGCCGATGAAGTGATTTACAAACTGCGTGGTGTGGTGTTGGAAGCGCGCCATACCGGCCTGGTAAAAGCCAATGAGAATTTTCATGAATGGTTAATGGCCGAAAAAACCTTACCCTTTGGTGAGAATGGCGACCATATCACCATTAACCTGATTGATTTTGACAATATCAGCAACAACCGCTTTGTGGTGTCACAACAGGTGCACTATATCGCGGCCACCGAAGTCTATTTTGATATTGTGCTCTATGTAAACGGTATTCCCTTGGTAGTGGGCGAAGTGAAAACCGCTACCCGCCCGAGTGTAACCTGGCAAGACGGCGCCGCCGATTTTATGGGCGGCAAAAAGCACTACTGGAAGAACGTTGAACCCTACTTTGTGCCCAACCTGCTCTGTTTTGCCAGTGAAGGCAAAACCTTTGCTTATGGCGCCATCAATGCCCGGGTAAAAGATTGGGGCCCTTGGCACAATACCGACCTGCGCGATGACATTTTGCCCGGACTGGCATCGGTGCTGGATAGCTGCGAGGGCTTGTTAAACCCGCAAACCCTATTGCAGTTGCTTGAATCGTTCGCGCTGTTTTCAACGGTTAAAACCGGTAAGAACACGCCACCCAAGCGCATTAAAATTCTGCCGCGTTACCCGCAGTTTGAAGCGGCCAAACAAATTGTAGAGCGTGTGCGCAAAGGCTATCCGAAAAAAGGCCTGATCTGGCACTTCCAAGGCTCGGGGAAGTCGTTATTGATGCTCTACGCTGCCAAAATGCTGCGTGGTGACAATCAACTTAAAAACCCTACTGTACTGATTGTGGTAGACCGCCGCGACCTGGACAACCAGATCAACGAGACATTTGGCGGTGCGGACGTTAAAAACCTTATCAAGGTACAAAGCTGTAAAAAGCTTGGCCAACATATTGAACAAGACAGCCGCGGCATTTTAATTACCACAATATTTAAGTTTAAAGATGTCGAAATAGACGATGGTAATCCCAACGGCCTTAACAACCGCGACAACATCATTGTGCTGGTAGATGAAGCCCACCGTACGCAAGAAGGGGGGTTGGGCGAGAAAATGCGCTGGGCGCTCCCTAATGCACACTTCTATGGATTAACCGGTACACCGATTTCGGGCATTGACCGCAACACCTTCAAGCTATTTGGCGCAGAGGAAGATCCCGGTCGCTATATGAATCGCTATAGCTATAAACAATCAATTCGCGATGGTGCCACCAACCCAGTGAAGTTTGAGCCACGTTTGGCTGAGTTACGAGTAGACCGCGAGTCCATCAACCAAGAATTTGAGCAGCTCGCCAAAGACAATAATCTCGACGACGAAGAAAAGACTGCACTATCAAAACGCGCAGGCAAGTTAGCTATTATGCTCAAGGCACCTAAACGCATGGCTGCGGTAAGTCATGATATAGCCGAGCACTTTGCTAACCACGTTAAACCCAAAAAGATGAAAGGCATGGTGGTGGTGTACGACCGTGATACCTGCGTGCAGATGTACTACTTGCTGGGTGAAAAGCTCGGTTTTGATGCTGTTGAAGTGGTGATGAATGTCGACCAGGCACCAGTAAAAGCCGAACAAGGTGGTAAAAAAGACAAGCTAAATAAAGACTGGCTCAGATGGCATGACGATTTAGCATTACCAATTAAACAAACGGATTTTGAACGCTGGCAACAGATTGATGCTGAAGACCAAATTCAGAAAGACTTAATCGAAGGCTTTAAAGACCCTAAACACCCATTACAACTGATCATCGTGACAGCTAAGCTACTCACCGGATTTGACGCACCAATCTGCTACTGCATGTACCTTGATAAACCGCTGCGCGATCACACACTGTTGCAAGCCATGTGCCGCACCAACCGTTTGTACGAGACTGACGAAGTGCGCAAAGATATGGGACTGATCATCGACTATCTCGGCGTATTTGAAAATCTACGTACAGCACTGGCCTACAACCCGGAAGAGATTGATGGTGTAATAGAAGGCATAGAGGCCTTTAAAGAATTATTACCCGCCCAGTTAGATAAGTGTTTGTCCTTCTTCCCCAATGTGGACCGCACCTTAGAAGGCTTCGAAGGCATCATGGCGGCGCAAGAGTGCCTGCCGACCAATGAAAAGCGCGATGAATTTGCCGCGAGCTTTGGCGTACTAGCCAAGCTTTGGTCGGCCATTAACCCAGACACCTTCTTAGCCCCGTATCGCAAAGACTATAAATGGCTGGCACAGATTTATGAATCCGTGCGCCCAGTCGGCCAAACTGGTGCTTTAGTGTGGGCTGCCCTTGGCCCTGAAACCATCAAGATGATCCACGAGCATACCGATATCAACCGCATCCGCGATGATATCGACGAGCTAATCATGGATGAGCACTCACTTTTTACTCTCACGGAAAAAGAACAAGAGAAGCGAGCTAAACGTCTTGAAATCGATTTGATGGGGCGCTTACGTGGTAGTGGTGATCCTAAGTTTATCAAATTGGGTGAGCGTCTCGAAAAACTTCGAGACGAATATGAGGCCGGAGTAATCAAAGCCATCGAGTGGTTAAAAGGCCTGTTAGATGCAGCCAAAGACACAGTCCAAGCCGAGCGCGAAGCCGGTGAACACATAGTGACTGAAGAAGACAATAAACAAGCTCTGACCAAACTCTTTTTAGAAACCCGACCAGAAACGACCCCTAAGCTTATTGGCGATGTGGTTGAGCAAATAGACAAAATCGTCAATGCCACCCGTTTCGATGGTTGGCAAAACTCTAATAGTGGACCTAGAGAGATCCAAAAAGCACTGCTGCTGACATTGGCTCAGTTTGGCTTGGGCAAAGATAAGGAGCTGTTTCAAAAGGCTTATGGGTATATAGAAGAGCATTATTGATGACAGTTTGCACCGAGTGAAAAACGACAAGGAGAGTTACGATGCTAAAGAGAATTCAGCACATTAAAAAGCTTGGTGTGTTCGATGATTTTAGTTGGGATAGTGAAGTTAAAAACAAGGGAGGCTCCGTTCAAAACTTTGTTGATATCAACATCATCTATGGGCGCAATTATTCCGGTAAGACTACACTGTCGCGTATTATTCGTGCTCTAGAGACTCGCTCTTTATCAGATAAATATGGCACGCCTTCGTTTCAACTAAAATTTGCTGACAACTCAGATGTAACTCTCGCGGCCTTATCTACCCACGACAAGAACATTCGCGTTTTCAATGAAGACTTTATTAGAGATAACCTTAGGTTTATCACTAATCCTGATGACAGCATTGAGCCATTTGCCATTTTAGGTGATGACAATAATAAGATCGAAAAAGAGATTGAAGCTCTTGAGGCTGAACTCGGTTCTAGTATGGAAGGGCAAGAAACCGGTTTTTTTTCCGACAAAAAGCAGGCTGAAGTTGCATATAGCAATGCCTTTACCGCTCATAAGAAATTGAACGATAGCCTAGAAAAACAACTGAGCGATAAAGCAACCAATAAAGACATTGGCATTAAATATAAGTCTGAACGTTTTGGTGACCAAAATTACACTATTAAAAAATTACAAGCCGATATCACGACAGTAAGCGCTCCAGGTTTTCAGCTGTTAACATCAGAGCAAGTAAGCGAGCATGAAAAGCTGATTGATGAAAAGGTTTTGCCTGCTATACCGAATTTTTCGCCGCCTAAGCTAAGTTTTTTGAGCTTGGCACAACAAGTTGAAGCTCTGGTAACTAAGCCGATCAGTGAGTCTGACAAAATTCAGGCGTTAGTCAAAGATGCAGTGCTTAACCGCTGGGTCAATGAAGGTCGTATTCACCATCGAAACAAGCATGAAAAGTGTGCATTTTGCGACAATGAAATTTCGGCTGAGCGATGGGCTGAGCTTGATAAGCACTTTGATGAAGAATCTGAGCGATTAGAAAATTCTATTGATGCGTTGCTTGCTAAGATAGAAACCGAGAACCAAACAGTTCATGCTGCACTCACCATTGATCAATCTGCTTTTTATTCCAAGTTTCACTCACAACTAACTGCTTTGGATTCAAGATTAAAAGCTGCAACCAAAGACTATCAGCTTGCTTTAGGTAAACTAGCCAAGCAACTGACGGCAAGAAAAATTGACATTCTAAACGCTAAAAAATATGAAGGTGCCGCTAATTGCGCCGAAGCACTAACGAAAATCTGGCAGGAATATAGTGAACTGTGCGCGCAATCAGAGTTATTTAGCAGCTCATTAGCCAGCGAAAAAAACAACGCCAAAGCCGACTTGCGACTGAATGAAGTCGCTGATTATTTGCTTACGATTGATTACCAAACACAGCTCAATTCAATTGAAACCTTACAGCAAAAAAGAGACGAGGCTCAACAAGCGCAGGCGACTATCAATGCGAATATTACAAAAAAACAAGCACAAATTATGGCTAAGAAACGTGAATTGAATGACGAAGAAAAGGGGGCTAAAAAGGTAAATGAGTACCTGAATAATTTTTTCGGTCATCAATTTTTAACGTTGGAGGCAAAAAAAGATGAAGAGCCAACGCAAGACGCAAAACGTATTCGGTTTGAAGTGATCCGTGACGGTAAGAAAGCTTATCACCTAAGCGAGGGTGAGTGCAGCTTGCTAGCATTCTGCTACTTTTTGGCCAAGTTGGATGATGTCGCAACCAAAGACTCAAAACCCATTATTTGGATTGATGATCCTATCTCGTCGCTCGATGGTAATCATATTTTCTTTATTTATAGCTTGTTGAATGCGGAAGTGGTAGAGAAGGGGAAGTTTGCACAACTTTTTGTTTCAACACACAACCTTGATTTCTTGAAGTATCTGAGAATGCTGAATGGAAAGTATATCGACCCAGCAGGAGCTGGAAAGTTGAAAAGCTACCAGAAAGATTTCTTTGTTGTGATTAGGCAAGGTAAATTTTCTACAATTCAGTCTATGCCTGATTACCTAAAAAAATACATCACAGAGTTCAATTATCTTTTCCATCAAATATATAAGTGCGCCAATGTCGAAAGTGTTGATGATGCAAACTTCAACTCGTTTTATAATTTTGCGAATAATGCGCGAAAATTTTTCGAGATTTATCTTTACTATAAATATCCTGATCAAACATCTGATGAAGATAAGCTAAAGCTGTTTTTTGGGGATGAAAAAATCCCAGCGGTGTTAGTCGATAGAATCAATAACGAATTTTCACATTTAAAGGGATGCTTCGAAAGTGGCTCGATACCTATAGATGTACCAGAAATGCAAACTGCCGCCAGACAAATAATTGAACGACTCAAACAAGATAATGACCAATTTTCTTCATTAATGAGAAGTGTTGGTGAGTTCGTCGAGGTATAAACAGCTTGATTTTGAATAGTGATAAAACAGCAATTACCAGTAGTGTACGAGGCTGAACGTATGACAGATAACATCCCCCAAGCCCCTCAAGGCGAGTTTGTTCTTTTTACCAGTGCTGATGGTCAAACTCGCGTCGAATGCCGATTTGAATCTGAAACGTTGTGGCTTTCTCAGGCTGCAATGGCTGAGCTTTATGACAAGGATGTCCGTACAATTAATGAGCACCTAATCAATATCTACAACGAGGGTGAGCTTGTACAAATCGCAACCATCCGGAAATTCCGGATAGTTCGATTGGAGGGTACTCGCCAAGTATCTCGTGAGATTGACCACTACAATCTTGATGCAATTCTGTCTGTTGGTTACAGGGTTCGTTCGCAACGAGGTACACAGTTCCGCCAATGGGCAACGCGAATCCTGAAAGAATATCTGATCAAGGGATTTACCATGGATGACGAGCGCCTCAAAAATCCGCCCGTTGGTCATTCTGCTGTGCCAGACTACTTTGATGAAATGCTGGAACGCATTCGTGATATCCGCGCCAGTGAGCGTCGCGTTTATCTTCGAGTTAAAGAAATCTTTACCATGGCTGCCGATTACGAGCCATCGAACCAAGAGACCAACCGCTTCTTCCAAATAATCCAGAACAAGCTGCATTATGCTTGTACACATATGACTGCTGCTGAGCTGATTGCTAGCCGTGTGGATGCTAGTAAGCCTGATATGGGGCTAACAAGCTATAAAGGCGATGAAGTGCGTAAAACCGATGTCACTATCGCCAAAAACTATCTGCGCGAAGACGAAATCAAAGAACTCAATCGGATCGTCAATATGTGGCTCGACTTTGCCGAAGATCAAGCGATACGCCGCAAGCAGGTATTCCTACAGGACTGGGCTGATAAGCTTGACCAGTTTTTAAGTTTTAATGATCGGGACGTATTAAGTGGAGCAGGGAAAATATCCAAGAAAGATGCTAATGACAAAGCGAAATTGGAGTTTGACCGATTTGCAAAACAGCGCCGTCGTTTAAAAGAAGCTGAAGGCGCACGGGCTAATATTGCAGCACTCAAGGCTATGCTCAAAAAAAATAAATAGTCGCTACAGTACAGCCCTGAGCTCGAAGGATAATTTGGCTGTACTGTAAGATCATAACTATAAAGGATTATCTATCTTAAAATCGTCGATTTCTCCGGCCATCTTGTAAAGGTTGTCATGGTTCCAACGGCACAGTTGTCTAATCCGTATCAGATTAGCATTAGCTCTACGGATGATGGCAAAAGCGTCCTCAACAACCTCAATCACAGGTTTTTCCCAATCTTGCGCTAGCGAAAAGGTTGATCGTAGATAGCGATGTTGGTCGCCACGAGACAAGTAATGGCTGATGACGTTATAGCCCTCAGTTCCCTTTTTGCGCGTGAATTCGTTATAGAACCAATACATTTCAAATTTTCGATCGCGAAGTCGCACTCTACAGCCGTAATGTCCGGGGTAGCCTGGCGTATTTTTCCCGCGGTGAGCCTTGTTGTGCTGCCAATACAATTCAGCAACCTGGCGAGCTATGTAGTAATAGCGCAATTGTTCTAGCTCGGTAGACTTGTGTATGTAATTTAGATACTGCTGCGATGTAGAGCGGGTGAAAAGTATTGCCTCGTCGTGATCTATCTTCTTGTCATCGCTTGAAACAAAAGCATTCCAAGCAGCAATTTGTTTTTCCAAAGTCGTAAATGGATTCGAAGTGTCAGTCATAGAATGATCCTCTGTGTCGTGAATACAGAGTCAGTCTATTATCGAGTGACCTAATTCATCGCCTCTCTTCGAGCCTTTTTTGGGCACTCAGGTCTTTTGTTGTAACGATATTGGTTAATAGACCCGACCAATTCCTTTCCAATAATTATCTGATGGGGGACCTAGGCAGGTTGATTCCATGCAAGCTTTATCGTCAATAAAAGACCTGAGCTAAACGATTCCATTTTTAATGGGGGACCTAGCTTTAAGTGATGTAAATCGCTAGGTCTCTAAATTTTCACATGTGAAAGTTTTTCTCTGGGTATTAACAGATGCACAAATTGATACGGTAGTGTTGGGAAACTCATTGGTGGCTAGGCTTTTCGTACTCACAAGGCTGTGTTTTAAGGTGAAATTAAATAAATTTCATTAAATATCAGTTGGTTGTGTTTTTTTTGCTGAAATATCCCAAAAAGGGCAATTACAGAGGCCGGCTTAATAACTGATTTGTAGGATGATGCTGCATGAAGATTCAATACTTTTCAGGAGGCATCGTGAACCAAGTTCCTTCCACTACTAACGAAAGATTACTCACATACCAAGAGGTGTGTGCTCTCACCCAAATATCACCGGCGACACTGCGGCGTTATGTTCAAAGTGGCAAATTCCCATCACCAATCAAACTCAATGCCCATGGCCGCTCAGTTCGCTTTCGATATAGTGAGGTGTTGGCTTGGATGCAATGTTTGTAGGTGTCGTTATGCAGTTTGAACTACGTGACACAGGCTTATTTCATCTTCGAGCTAATGAGATGCGGAAACTATCTGATCCTATCCGTGTTCTTTCAAGAGTACGCAGCGATGACCGAGTCCGGAGTAATGGTGTGCTGTGCGAGTGGCTAAATTTGGATGGTTGTTCCATCCAAGAGGTATTTTTGATGAAGATATTGAATGGTAGCCAGTCCATGTTAATTCGAGAGCGGTTATTAGACAGTGGTTTTTGGATAGAGCCGGGTATCGATACGTGGAAACTGATCCAACAATATTTAGTTCAAGAATCGCGAAAAGCGAGTACTGCAACCTTAGTGGAAAGGACGGGTTGGTATCGTGAGGTATTTGTCACGCCAAGTTGGATTTCTGGTAGGTGTGATGAGCCATATCAATATCTGTCTCCACGTATTACACCAAATTTTCAGCAGCAGGGATCTTTGGAGGATTGGCAACAAGAAGTAGGGCGTTTTTGTCGTGGCAACCCATATTTAATTTTCTCCATTGGTTGTGCCCTTGCCGCACCACTGTTAAAACCCGCTGGTTTGGAGAATGGCGGTATTCATATTGTTTCTAATTCTGCTGATGGTAAAACCGCAACTATCCAAGTGTGTGCAAGTGTCTGTGGTGCTCCTGACTTCATGAAAAGTTGGATTGGCACTGCCAATGGAATTGCTGCTGTAGCGAGTGAACATAACGATCTAGTTTTACCGCTTGATGAAATTGGCATGGCCAAAGCTGAAGACATTGATACCTGTTTGTATCAGATTTTTAATGGCGCAGGAAAATTGCGGGCAGATAAAACCGGCAAGCTTGCTGAATCTGAGCATTGGCGTGTGCTGGTATTAAGTACCGGTGAAAAGTGGCTCGCTGAGATATTTGAAAGTTTGGGGCGTAGTCCGATGGCGGGGCAAGAAGTTCGTTTGATTGAACTTCCGGTAATTGGCCTGCATGGGGTCCTAAATGATCTTCACAGCTTTTCCACACCCCAAAAGGCCATTGATCATCTGAAGTCTGCAAGTGCGAGAACGTACGGATCATTGCTAAGATCATTCATGGAATTGATCACTACTGATGTGGAGGATCTTAATCAATACGTGCCGAAGGAATTGCAACGCATTGTCGATAGCTGGCTGCTGCCGAATTCATCCTCACAGGTGCAGCGAGTCACTCGACGTTTTGCTGTGATTTTAGTGGCCTTACAGCTCGCTTCACGTAACTTTTTGGTTAATTGGAGTGAGTTAGAATCCGAACAAGCGGTGTACAGCTTGTATCGGATTTGGTTGGGAAGCCGCGGTCATTTAATGAATCTTGAGGAGTATCGCTTACTGCAAAAGATTGGCGGTGTTCTCGCTAAGTGGGAGAAACGACTTGCTAAAGAAGGCGATGTATCTCGACCAACAAGCATTGGGTATCGACGGTTTATCGATGGTGAGGAACTTTGGCTCATACACAAAGATGAATTTTTGAAAGGTTTAAATTTGCCAACTCATTATATGCGTGATGTTGAGCTGCTCTTCCGTCGTCAATGTCTTGAAAGTAATGAACGCAGCCGTGGTACCTATAAGCTAAAGATGAACGGTCGCTACTATCGTTTTTTTGCCCTTTGGCCTGACAGGGTGAGGCAAGCAATGTTGAAGATGGAGCAAGTCGATGATGAATAATTCAAATATCCCATTTTCCCATATTTCCCTGTTCGGTTTTGGGTCAAAGGAGTATCCAGATGACTGAAAAAGAGATGCTTCAGCGCATGCTGATTGATATGTCATTGCTTAAAAAACTGATTACCGAACATGTCAAAAACGAGCAACGTCCTGACACAACAAAGGAAATCCTCACCGTTGAAGAATGTACTGAGCTAACGGGGCTAAAGAAAAGCACTTTGTACCGGTTGACCCATGAACGCAAGATCCCATTTTTCAAACCTAATGGTAATCGGGTTTTCTTCAGGCGAGCTGATATCTTGGCTTGGTTGCAGAGTAATCGTGTGGCTTCTTCTGATGAGATTGATAGGACCGCAGCAGATCATCTAGTTGCTAACCGAAAATTGTATGGCCGTAGATACTAGGTCTTAATGTGTGTGAGAATATGCTTTTAAAAACAAAGTATTAGCTAGTTAGCATACAGTCAACATGTCTATTAAACATACTCCAACAGGTGTTGTACACCTCGGAAAATCACATGTGATAAGAATGGTAGTAAAAGCTAACGATCTTATGTGGTGGATGAAGGGCACTGTCGAGGTGCCCTTTTCTTGGTAAAGATGTAGTCGTAATAATGTTCTTAGTCAGATGACTCATCGAAGATATCTGGAAAGGTTCGCATGGCCTCTGTGCGGCGGGTTTCCAAAATATCTGCGTAGATTTCTGTCGTTCTGAGCTCGCTGTGACCAAGCAATCTGGAAAGGGAGTAGATGTCCAGGCCACGGGCCAGTTGGTTTACAGCAAAGGTGTGTCGACCAGCATGAAAGGTCACGTGTTTGGTTATCCCAGCACGCATTGCCCACTGTACTAGCGCTACGTTGTTGTAACTATCGTAACGTAAGCCCTTAAAAACCCGTTCTGTAGGTTTTCCTTTGTTCTCCAAGTTGAGTAGGCGTACAGCAGAATCCGGTAAGTCGAGATATTGCAGGCCAGTACCCGAGTTTTTGAGCTTTTTTTGGGAAAAGATGATTCGGTAGTGGCCTTGAGCAAACAGTTCAATTTCACCCCACACTAGTTTATGAATGTCTGACCAGCGTAGTCCTGTCGTGCAGGAGAACAGAAATGCTCTCCGTAGCACATCGTAACGGCATTCTGCCTTGGCAAGGGCCTTTACCTCATCCAGGGTGAGATAAGTGCGCTGTGTCCTTTCTGCTTTGATAGATTTGACTTGTTCAACGGGGTTATCTTTGATGATGCGGTCTCGTTGCGCTTGGTTGAGCGCTGCCCGGATTTTATTGAAGTAGCTACAGGCGGTATTTCTGGAGAGGCCGGTATCTGATTTGGTTATTGCCTCATGCTGTAGGTAATGGCGGAACCCTTCCAAAAAGTATCTATCTACCTGTTCAAAAGTGAGTTCTGCATGGCGGTGATAACGGCGGATATGGATGCCCGCAGAAACCCAAATTGAGTAGTTGGATTTGCTACCAGATGCTTTACTCGCTGTAATTTGATCGAAGTAGTCAAAGAAGCTGGCATTAAGTTTGGTTCGGTCATCTAGGCCATGTTTGGCAGATTCTGTTTCCAGTAGGCGCTTGGCACGAATGGCTTCGGCTTTTTGCAATGAGGTTTTGTTGTGCTCGCGTTCAATTGCGTTTTTGGGCTTGGCGTAGAGGAATAGGTTTAACGTCTCGTATGAGCGCTTCTGAACTCTTGAGCCGTTTTCCGAGGTCTTGGAACCATAGTAGTAAACAAGCCTAATAGATCGCAGGCCATTCTTATCTGGATCTCTTTTATGTATGCTGATTTTCATAGGTTTTTCTCATCTTGTGCGCCATATGTGCGCCAGAATTTATCTGTGGCGCACACATGGCGCAAGAATCGACAAAACCCTTCAAATCGCTTCCCACCAAGTAAAACAAAATCATTTTAAAATCATAATGTTGTTTTGATTTGGTTTGATGCGTTTTACTCTTTTACTTCCCGATGCAGAAGCTGGTGAAGATGCGTCCCAATAGATCGTCGGAGGTAAACTCGCCGGTGATCTCACTGAGGGATTGTTGGGCTAGGCGTAACTCTTCCGCGAGCAGCTCGCCGGCCATGGCACCGAGTAACTGATCTTTACCCTGTTGGAGATGGATAGCAGCCTGCTCCAGCGCTTGTAGGTGGCGGCGACGGGCCAGAAATCCCCCCTCAAGATGAGTCTCAAAGCCCATGCTTTGCTTCAAGTGATCGCGTAGCACATCGATACCCGCCCCGGTACGGGCCGACAGACGCACCAGCGTGTGGCCGTGACTTGTACTGATCCCTAACGGTTCGCCGGTCACGTCGGCCTTATTGCGCACCACGGTGATCGGCAGGCTAGCTGGCAGGCGCGCGATGAAATCGGGCCAGATAGTGGCGGGATCGGTAGCGTCGGTGGTGGTACCGTCGACCATAAACAGCACTCGATCGGCCTGCTCGATCTCTTGCCAGGCACGTTCGATACCGATGCGCTCCACCTCGTCGCTGGCCTCCCGTAAGCCGGCGGTATCGATGATATGCAACGGCATACCGTCAATGTGGATGTGTTCACGCAGGACATCACGGGTGGTACCGGCAATATCGGTAACGATGGCGGCCTCTCGCCCCGCCAGGGCGTTGAGTAGGCTGGATTTCCCGGCGTTGGGCCGCCCGGCGATCACCACCTTCATACCTTCGCGTAGCAGACTTCCCTGACGCGCCTCGGCGCGAACATCGGCCAGTTCATGCATCACCGCATTGAGCTGCGCCTCGATCTTACCGTCGGAGAGGAAGTCGATCTCCTCATCGGGAAAGTCGATGGCGGCCTCGACGTAGATCCGCAGGTGAGTCAGCGACTCGACCAGTTGGTTCACGCGTGCCGAAAAGACCCCTTGTAACGAGTTGACCGCCGAACGCGCCGCTTGCTCAGAGCTGGCATCGATCAGATCGGCGATCGCCTCAGCCTGCGCCAGATCCATCTTATCATTCAGGAAAGCGCGTTCGGAGAACTCGCCTGGGCGAGCGATACGCAACCCAGGCAGCTGTAAGATACGCTTCAACAGCAGATCGAGGATCACCGGGCCGCCGTGGCCTTGTAGCTCCAGCACATCTTCACCGGTGAAGGAATTCGGCCCGGGAAAATAGAGGGCGATCCCCTGATCCAGCAACGTCCCGTCCTGGTCGCGAAACGGTAAGTAGTCGGCGTAGCGCGGCTTAGGCAGTTTACCCAGGAGTGCTTGGGCTACGGCCTGAGCCTGTGGGCCGGAGACGCGCAGGATCCCTACGCCGCCGCGTCCCGGAGCGGTAGCCTGGGCGACGATGGTGTCGGATGGAGTGATCATATTCTCTCTCTTTTGGCGTTGAGTGCATGCCCGAGATGGCGAGCACGAAAACAAGAAAAAAGGGGCGGTCATCCGACCGCCCCCCTGGTACCTCATGCGTTAGCGCGGGTTATTTCTTATCCCGGCTGTGCAGACCGCGTTTTTCCAAACCGCGGTAGATCAGCTGCTGCTGGATGATGGTTACCAGGTTGCTGACGATATAGTACAGCACCAGACCGGACGGGAACCACAGGAAGAAGACAGTAAAGATAACCGGCATAAAGGTCATGATCTTCTGCTGCATCGGATCGGTGACGGTGGTCGGTGACATCTTCTGGATGAAGAACATGGTCACGCCCATCAGGATCGGTAGGATGTAGTACGGGTCCGGCGCGGCCAAGTCATGGATCCACAGGGCAAACGGCGCCTGACGCAGCTCGACAGAGCCCATCAGCATGTAGTACAGAGCCAGGAAGATTGGCATCTGGATCAGCAGCGGGAAGCAGCCGCCCAGCGGGTTAACCTTCTCTGCCTTATACAGCGCCATCATCTCTTGGCTCATGCGCTGTTTGTCGTCACCGATACGCTCACGCATCGCCTGCAACTTGGGTTGCAGCATACGCATCTTGGCCATCGAGGTGTACTGCGCCTTGGTCAGCGGGTACATGATGCCACGTACGATGAAGGTGATGATGATGATCGCGAAGCCCCAGTTACCGACGAAGCTGTGGATCAGCTGCAGCAGTTTGAACAGCGGCTGAGAGATAAACCACAGCCAACCGTAATCCACCGTTAAATCGAGGTGTGGAGCCACGGCAGCCATGTCGCTTTGCAGTTCAGGGCCGACCCACAGGGTGGTGCTGAGAACCTGTTCGGTGTTCGGTGCAACGCTGACAGACGGTGCCTTGTAACCGATAGCCGCCTGGCCATTGCCTAGGTTAGCGGTATAGAAGGTATTCACGCCGCTGTCATGTGGGATCCACGCGGTGGCGAAGTACTGTTGCAGCATGGCGACCCAGCCGCCTTTAGTCTGCACGTTCAGGTTCTTGTCTTCGATATCGCTGAAGCTGTACTTCTGATACTTGTCATCGCTGGAGGAGTAGGCCGCGCCGCGGAAGGTGTGCAGCGCAAAGTTGCTGCTACCGGTATCGCGGTGTTTCGGCAGATCGACAGACTGCTTAAGCTGACCGAACAGGGTCAGATCCAGCGCCTCGTGGCTGTCGTTCTTCACCTTGTAGTCAACGGCGATGGCATAGTCATTGCGCTTGAGTACGAAGGTCTTGGTATAGACGACGCCGTTCGGTGCGGTATAAGTCAACGGAATACGTAACTCATCCTGTCCCGGCAGCATCTCATAGCTGGTTTGGTTCGCGTTATACAGCGGGCGCGGACCATTGGCCGGATTGTCCGGGCCACTTTTACCCGTCAGACCGCTCTGAGCCTGATAGATAAACTGTGGTGTGGTTTCCAGCAGTTGGAATGGGGTATTTGAGCCCAGAGTAGCCGGATAGGCCAACAGATCGGCCTGCTCGATGTCACCACCGCGGGTGTTGATGGTCAAAGCCAGTACATCGGTCTTAACCGTAATAAGCTTACCCTGGCCGCTTTCCGGTACTGCTTGGCTAGCGGCGTCGCTGACGCTCTGTCCTGCTGTCTGAGCGACCGGCTGCGGATTGTGGTCCGTCTGCCAGGCCTGCCAGATTAAGAAGGACACGAACAGCAGAGCGACGAGGAATAGATTACGTTGCGAATCCATCTTAATGTTCTCTGTTATTGGTTTTCGGCGGCACGGGATCATCGCCACCTGGGTTCAAAGGGTGGCATTTTAATACGCGTTTCAGTGTCAACCAACTGCCTTTTACCATTCCAAACCTGCGCAATGCCTCAATTCCGTATTGCGAGCAGGTGGGATGGAAGCGACAGTGTGGCCCAAGTAGCGGACTGATGAAACGCTGATAACCTCGTATCAGCGTAATCAGGAGGCGCGAACCTGGCGACAATGGCGACGCCATAATTTTTCCAACATCTCTGTCAGCGCCCGATTATCGAGTTCCTGAACGCCCTTTTTGACGATTACCACAAAGTCCATGGCTGGCAGCGAATGCTGACGCAAGCGGAAACTTTCACGTGTCAGACGCTTGATGCGGTTACGCTCATGAGCGCGTTTGACATGTTTTTTGGCGACAGTAAGACCGATGCGGGGATACCCCAGCGAGTTCATACGGCCGAGAATGGTAAGTTGGGGCGTACCGGCTCGTTGCGGTTGCTGGAAGACGAAATTGAAGTGATTGGGAGTTAACAAACGTAACTCCCTAGGAAAACTTAGCTTAACCACTAATCTGGTCAGCTAAATTAACCGGCTACGGTCAGACGAGCGCGGCCTTTAGCGCGGCGACGGGCAAGAACCTGACGGCCGTTTTTGGTTGCCATACGAGCACGGAAACCGTGGGTACGGTTGCGTTTCAATACGGACGGTTGGAAAGTGCGTTTCATAGCGATTTCTACCTAAACTTTAAATAATTACTGATCAGTAAACGCGTTTGGCTACTCGACGTGAGAACGACCGACGCCTCAATCGCATATATTAAAGAGGCAGGATTGTAATAATTGTACAGTCCTGAGTCAATTGACTTATGCCAAGCAGCTCACCTGAGCTCAGACGGGTAAACCCGCCTCTCACCGTCACACCTAACCTTCCGGAGGGTTGGGATACTGCGTTTCCGGCAACAGAACGCAGGCGTAACGCGTGGGTGGCAAATTATACGGACTCCCTATCAAAGCGCAAGGATCTTAGTGTGATCCTTGTGTCGATCCTCGGATCGGTGCGTCGCCGCGCGACGGTTTCTCTGAAATTCCCTACTTTGTGTCATTACTAACGCTATAGTGGATAGAAAAAGAGATAATCCATCATTGGTTTCGTCAGGGACTGTGGATAAAAAGGATCGATTCTGTGCAGAAGAAGAGGATCTTCTGTGTGGTTTAGGCTATGATCCGCCATCCTGATCGCGATCCCCACTACGGGAAAGCGGTTGTGCGAAAAGTCCGCGCAAGCGGTGACCAGGAAGTGGTCAAGTTGTGGGTAACCTGTTTATGATCCCCGCCTCCCTGTTGGGATCCGGACGCATTGCGTGTCGCGGGTTATCGACTGCACTTCCGGTAATGAAAAAACTCTGAGTATCCTAATCATTTCTTATTTATCTTTGTTCGAGTGGAGTCCGCCGTGTCACTTTCGCTTTGGCAGCAGTGTCTTGCCCGATTGCAGGATGAGTTACCTGCCACAGAATTCAGCATGTGGATCCGTCCTCTTCAGGCGGAGCTCAGTGACAACACGCTGGCGCTGTATGCGCCCAACCGCTTTGTTCTCGATTGGGTTCGTGATAAATATTTAAATAATATCAATGGACTACTCAACGACTTTTGCGGTGCGGACGCTCCTGTTTTACGTTTCGAGGTCGGCAGCAAGCCAGCGGCGCCGAGCGTAGTGAACCATCACGTGGGTAATGGCGCCAGTCCGGCACCCACCAGCGTACGGGCCACTAGCCCGACTCGCCCGAGCTGGGAGCGCGTGGCAGCGCAGCCTGAGCTCTCTTACCGCTCGAATGTGAATCCAAAGCACACCTTCGATAACTTCGTCGAGGGTAAGTCTAACCAATTGGCGCGCGCGGCGGCGCGTCAGGTGGCGGATAACCCAGGCGGGGCTTACAACCCACTGTTCTTGTATGGCGGCACCGGTTTAGGTAAGACTCACCTGTTACACGCTGTGGGCAATGGCATCATGGCGCGTAAGCCCAATGCTAAGGTGGTCTACATGCATTCCGAGCGCTTCGTACAGGATATGGTGAAAGCGTTGCAGAACAACGCGATCGAAGAGTTTAAGCGTTACTACCGCTCCGTCGACGCATTATTGATTGATGATATTCAGTTTTTCGCCAACAAAGAGCGTTCGCAGGAGGAGTTTTTCCATACCTTCAACGCGCTGCTGGAAGGCAATCAACAGATCATCTTGACCTCCGACCGCTATCCTAAAGAGATTAATGGGGTCGAGGATCGTCTGAAATCCCGCTTCGGCTGGGGATTGACGGTCGCCATCGAGCCACCGGAGTTGGAGACGCGCGTCGCCATCTTGATGAAGAAGGCCGACGAGAACGACATCCGCTTGCCGGGTGAGGTGGCGTTCTTCATTGCCAAACGTCTGCGTTCCAATGTGCGTGAGTTGGAGGGTGCACTGAACCGCGTGATTGCTAATGCTAACTTCACAGGACGCGCGATCACCATCGATTTTGTGCGTGAGGCGCTGCGAGATCTGCTAGCACTGCAAGAAAAACTGGTCACCATCGATAACATTCAGAAGACGGTGGCGGAGTATTACAAAATTAAAGTGGCGGATCTGCTTTCCAAGCGCCGTTCCCGCTCGGTCGCGCGTCCACGTCAAATGGCGATGGCCTTGGCCAAGGAGTTGACCAACCACAGTCTGCCGGAGATCGGGGATGCCTTTGGTGGCCGTGACCATACCACGGTACTGCATGCCTGCCGTAAGATCGAGCAACTGCGGGAAGAGAGCCACGACATCAAAGAAGATTTTTCAAATCTAATCAGAACGTTGTCATCCTAATTACCTAACAGTCATCGTAGCGATATGAAATTTATTGTTGAGCGTGAGCATCTTATCAAGCCGTTGCAACAGGTGAGCAGTCCGCTGGGCGGCCGTCCTACGTTGCCGATCCTGGGTAACCTGTTGCTGCAGGTGGAAGATGGCCATCTGTCGCTGACCGGCACTGACCTGGAGATGGAGATGGTGGCCCGAGTGCCGCTGTCACAGCCCCATGAAGCGGGGGCGACCACCGTACCGGCGCGCAAGTTTTTGGATATTTGTCGCGGCTTGCCGGACGGCGCCGAGATTTCGGTAGCGCTGGATGGCGATCGCATGCTGGTGCGCTCTGGGCGTAGTCGTTTCTCCCTGTCAACATTGCCAGCGGCGGACTTCCCCAATCTGGATGACTGGCAGAGTGAGGTCGAGTTTACCCTACCGCAGGCGACCCTGAAGCGCCTGATCGAGGCCACTCAATTCTCGATGGCCCACCAGGATGTACGCTACTATCTGAACGGTATGTTGTTCGAGACCGAGGGAGAAGAGCTACGTACCGTGGCGACAGACGGCCATCGTCTGGCCGTGTGTTCGATGCCTATCGGTCAAAGTCTGCCGCACCATTCGGTGATCGTGCCGCGTAAAGGGGTCATCGAGCTGATGCGACTCCTGGATGGGGGTGAGACGCCGTTGCGCTTGCAGATCGGCAGCAACAACCTGCGAGCACACGTCGGTGGCTTTATCTTCACCTCTAAGCTCGTTGACGGTCGTTTCCCAGATTATCGCCGCGTATTACCGAAAAACCCCGATAAAACGCTTGAAGCTGGCTGTGATGAATTGAAGCAGGCCTTCGCCCGGGCGGCGATTCTCTCGAACGAGAAATTCCGTGGGGTGCGTCTGCATGTCAGTCATAACCAGCTTAAGATCACCGCGAATAACCCCGAGCAGGAAGAGGCGGAAGAGTTGCTGGATGTCAATTATCCCGGCAGCGATCTGGAGATTGGGTTCAACGTCAGTTATGTGCTGGATGTCCTCAATGCGCTGAAGTGTGAGCGTGTGGTGATGATGTTGACGGATGCGGTATCCAGCGTGCAGATCGAAGATGCCGCCAGCCAGGCGGCGGTCTATGTCGTGATGCCGATGCGTCTGTGATCATGTGGGTCATTGACATTGTGCGTACGTTGGCGGTGTCGCCTCGCAGGAGAGGAGCGCCGTGCTCAGAGGGATGGTGCGCATGGCGTTGACTCGTCTGATGATCCGCGATTTTCGCAATATCGAGAGTGCCGATCTGGCGCCCTCGAGCGGGTTCAATTTCCTCGTCGGTGCCAATGGTAGCGGCAAGACCAGTGTCTTGGAGGCCATCTATACTTTGGGACATGGTCGAGCCTTTCGTAGCCAGCAGGCTGGGAGAGTGATCCGTCATGACTGTGCCACGTTCATCTTACATGGACGGATCGATGCGGGTGGCGAGCGAGAATGGGCGGTGGGATTAAGTAAGAATCGCCAGGGCGACAGTAAGGTACGCATCGATGGCAGTGATGGTCATAAGGTGGCCGAGCTGGCACAGATGCTGCCGATGCAGCTGATTACGCCGGAAGGGTTCACGTTGCTTAATGGGGGGCCCAAATATCGGCGAGCCTTCCTTGATTGGGGCTGTTTCCACGGTGATGGAGATTTTTTTACCGCCTGGAGCAATCTCCGCCGCCTTCTCAAACAGCGTAACGCCGCGTTACGCCAAGTGACGCGTTATGCCCAAATCCGTCCCTGGGATCAGGAGTTGGTGCCGCTAGCCAATAAGGTCAGTGCCCTGCGTGCGGCCTATAGTGAGGCTATCGCGCAGGATATCGCGGCGACATGTAGCCAGTTTTTGCCTGAGTATGCACTATCCTTCTCGTTTATGCGTGGCTGGGATCGAGAGAGTGAGTATGGCGAATTGCTGGAGCGTCACTTTGAGCGCGATCGCGCGCTCACCTATACCGCGTTAGGGCCGCATAAGGCGGATTTTCGTATTCGTGCCGATGGGACGCCGGTCGAAGATCTGCTATCGCGTGGCCAGTTAAAGCTGTTGATGTGCGCCCTGCGTTTGGCGCAGGGGGAATACCTGACGCGTCACAGTGGCCGCCAATGCCTCTATCTGATCGATGATTTCGCCTCGGAGCTGGATGCCGGTCGGCGCCGTTTGTTGGCCGAACGGTTGAAAAGTACCGGTGCACAGGTGTTTGTCAGTGCGGTCAATGCCGATCAGGTCGGCGACATGGTTGATGAAAAGGGCAAGATGTTCCGCGTAGAACAGGGTAAAATAGCCGTTTAGATTCGATTTATTACGATAGTTATCCAATGAGCGAGAAAGGCTGATGTCAAATACGTATGACTCCTCAAGTATCAAGGTATTAAAAGGGCTGGATGCCGTTCGTAAGCGCCCGGGCATGTACATCGGGGATACCGATGACGGTACAGGTCTGCACCACATGGTGTTTGAGGTGGTGGATAACGCGATTGACGAAGCGCTCGCTGGTTATTGCAAAGATATCATCGTCACCATTCACAGTGATAACTCTGTCTCCGTGCAGGATGACGGGCGCGGTATCCCGACAGGGATCCACCCGGAAGAGGGGGTTTCCGCCGCCGAAGTCATCATGACCGTGCTGCATGCCGGGGGTAAGTTCGACGACAACTCCTACAAGGTTTCCGGTGGTCTGCATGGCGTGGGCGTTTCCGTGGTAAACGCGCTGTCCGAGAAGTTGGAACTGGTGATCCGCCGCGATGGCCATGTTCATGAGCAGATCTACCATCATGGCGTGCCAGCGGCGCCGTTGAAGATGGTCGGTGATACCGAGCAGACCGGAACCCGGGTGCGTTTCTGGCCGAGCATGCAAACCTTTAGCAACGTGGTCGAGTTCCAGTATGACATCCTGGCCAAACGCCTGCGCGAGCTGTCGTTCCTTAACTCTGGGGTTTCCATTCGCCTGCGCGACAAGCGCAATGATCGTGAAGACCATTTCCACTATGAGGGTGGGATTAAGGCGTTTGTCGAGTACCTTAACAAGAATAAGACGCCGATCCATCCGAACGTGTTCTACTTCTCGACCATGAAAGACGACATTGGTGTCGAGGTGGCGCTACAGTGGAACGACGGTTTCCAAGAGAACATCTATTGCTTCACGAACAACATTCCGCAGCGTGATGGCGGGACCCATTTGGCGGGCTTCCGGGCGGCGATGACCCGCACCCTGAACAGCTATATGGAGAGTGAAGGCTACACCAAGAAGAACAAGATCTCCGCCACCGGTGACGATGCACGTGAAGGGTTGATCGCCGTGGTATCTGTGAAGGTGCCAGATCCCAAGTTCTCCTCGCAGACTAAGGATAAGCTGGTCTCCTCAGAGGTGAAGTCGGCCGTCGAGTCGCTGATGAACGAGCGACTGGCCGAGTACCTGTTGGAAAACCCGAATGACGCCAAGATCGTGGTCGGCAAGATCATCGATGCTGCCCGTGCTCGTGAAGCCGCGCGTAAAGCGCGTGAGATGACGCGCCGTAAGGGGGCCCTGGATCTGGCCGGGCTGCCCGGTAAGCTGGCAGATTGCCAGGAGCGCGATCCGGCACATTCCGAACTCTACCTGGTGGAAGGGGACTCGGCGGGCGGCTCTGCTAAGCAGGGGCGTAACCGTAAGAATCAGGCCATCCTGCCGCTGAAGGGTAAGATCCTTAACGTCGAGAAGGCGCGTTTCGACAAGATGCTCTCCTCGCAGGAGGTCGCGACGCTGATCACCGCGTTGGGTTGTGGCATCGGTCGGGATGAGTACAACCCTGACAAGCTGCGTTATCACAGCATCATCATCATGACCGATGCTGATGTCGACGGCTCGCACATTCGTACCCTGTTGTTGACCTTCTTCTATCGTCAGATGCCGGAGATCATCGAGCGAGGTCATGTCTATATCGCCCAACCGCCCCTGTATAAGGTGAAGAAGGGGAAACAGGAGCAGTACATCAAAGACGACGAGGCGATGGATCAATATCAGATCGCCATCGCCTTAGATGGTGCCGCCCTGCATACCAATGCGGCCGCTCCGGCGCTCGCGGGCGAGCCGTTGGAGAAGCTGGTCGCTGAACACTATCAGGTACAGAAGCTGATCGGTCGTATGGAGCGCCGTTATCCCAAGGCGGTGCTGAATCAGCTGATCTATCAGCCGACCCTGAGCGAGGCCGATCTGAGCGATCAGGCGGCGGTTGAGCAGTGGATTGGCACGCTGGTCACGACGCTGAATGAGAAAGAGCAGCATGGCAGCGTCTATAGCGTCCAGATCGTGGAAAATCGTGAGCGTCAGATGTTTGAACCGGCGGTACGCGTGCGTACTCACGGGGTCGACACCGACTACCTCTTCGATTTCGACTTTGTTCACGGCGCCGAATATCGCCGTATCTGTACCCTCGGTGACAAGTTACGCGGCTTAGTGGAAGAGAGTGCCTTCGTCGAGCGCGGCGAGCGTCGTCAACCCGTCGCCAGTTTCGAACAGGCATTGGATTGGTTGGTGAAAGAGTCACGACGCGGCCTGGCTATTCAGCGTTATAAAGGGCTGGGCGAAATGAACCCGGAGCAGTTGTGGGAAACCACCATGGATCCGGAGGGGCGTCGTATGTTGCGCGTGACGATCAAAGACGCGGTCGCTGCCGACCAGCTGTTCACGACGCTGATGGGCGATGCGGTCGAGCCACGTCGTGCCTTTATCGAAGAGAACGCGTTGAAGGCCGCCAACCTGGACTTCTAATCGCGTAAAGTCGAGTCGATATTCAAGGGGACGGGAACGTCCCCTTTTGCTATGCAGTAGCCAGTGAGCATCGAATAAGGGAGTTAATCATGCCAATAAAACTGATCGCCATCGACCTCGATGGAACCTTGTTGAACGACGCGCGGGAAATCACACCCGCGGTGCAAGAGGCTATTGCCGCCGCGCGTCGGCAGGGGGTGCGCGTGGTATTGGCCACCGGGCGCCCATTGGTGGGTGTACAACGTTATCTCCAGGAGCTGGCGTTGGATACCGCCGGAGAGTATTGCCTGTGCAACAATGGGGGGCTGGTCGTTCATGCCGATAGCGGTGAGGTCCTCTTCGAGACCTCATTAGATTATGACGATTACCGTTACCTTGAGGCGTTGGCGCGTGAGGTGGGCAGCCACTTCCACGCTCTGGACGCTGGGCGTCTGTTTACCGCTAACCGTGACATCAGCAAGTATACGGTACATGAGGCCTTTATCACCGGCATCCCACTGCACTTTTGCCCGGCCGAGTCGATGGATCCGACGTTGCGTTTTCCTAAGATGATGATGATCGATCATCCCGAGGTGTTGGAAGCGGCAATAGCCCGCATCCCCTCTTCAGTCTTCCAGCGCTATACCTTGCTGCGCAGCAGCCCCTTCTTCTTGGAGATTCTGCATCGCGATGTGGATAAGGGGAAAGGGATCGCCCGCCTGGCACAGCATCTGGGTATTGAGCGTCAGTCGGTGATGTGCATTGGCGATCATGGCAATGACTTGGCGATGATTGAGTATGCCGGTCTGGGGGTCGCGATGGGGAATGCCGATGCGGCTATTCTGGCGGCGGCGCAGTATGTGACGGCCAGTAACCGTGAAGATGGGGTAGCGCAGGCGATTCGGCAGTGGGTGCTTAATGCCGCCTGATTCGGCGAGATAAAACCATCGTCTCGTCGTGGCGCCTGGTTTATGCTGAAGGAAACTAGGCTGCCAAGAGGCTCGCTCCTATGCATCATCCTTCAGAGTTACAGCTTACCCACGATGCCCGCGGGCATCAGTTGACCAATAGCGGCATCTGGACCCCAGATAGCCGCTGGGTTGCTTACGATGTCCGCCCGCACACCGCCTCGTTTAGCGGTGTGACCATCGAGCGGGTCAGCGTACCGGATGGGCGCTGTGAGGTACTCTATCGTGCCGCTGACGGCGCCGGTGTCGGCGTGGTTACGGTGGCACCGACATTGCCGGAACGCTATGTTTTTATTCATGGTCCAGAGCATCCCGATGCGCAGTGGCAGTATGACTTCCATCATCGACGCGGCGTCATCGTCAGTGCCGAGCATCCTGGTCACGCGGAGACCTTGGACGCGTTAGCGATCACCGCACCCTATCTCCCCGGCGCCCTACGCGGCGGCTCTCATGTGCATGTCTTCAGCCCGGATGGTTCGCGTCTGAGCTTCACCTATAACGATCATGTGATGCACGAGCATTGCCCTGAGCGCGATCAGCGTAACATCGGGATAGCCTTGCCGATGGGGCCGGTACAGGTAGAGAAACGGCATCCACGCGAGTATGACGGCAGCCACTTCTGCGTACTGGTCAGTGAGACAACACCCACACCGCGTCCTGGTAGTGATGATATTACCCGGGCTTATGAAGAGGCATGGGTCGGTCAGCAGGGCTACCTCAAGGAGAATGGCCAGCAGCAACGTTGGGCACTGGCATTCATCGGAGATACTTTGGCGCGGGATGGTTCCCGAGTCGCAGAGCTGTTTATTGTCGACCTGCCGGCGGAGATGGCGGCTTATCGCTGCGCTGGCGACCGACCGTTGCAGGGAACGTCACGTACGCTTCCTGCGCCGCCAGCGGGCATCCGCCAACGTCGGCTAACCTTTACCCATGATCGGCGTCATCCAGGCCTGGCAACGACACCACGCCATTGGGTGCGTAGTTCCCCCGATGGCAGTGCCATCGCCTTCCTCATGAGCGATGAGCAGGGAGTGGTGCAGTTGTGGCTGATCTCACCTAATGGTGGTGAGGCCCGCCAGATCACGCGGGGCGAGCATGACGTTCAATCCGCGTTCAACTGGCACCCGGATGGCCGCTCGATCCTGATGGTGATGGATAACAGTGTGGTGCGTTGCGATGTGGCGAGCGGGGCGGTCGCTCGGGTGACGGCGCGCAGCGCTCAGCCTCCCTGCGCCGAGGCGGTAGTACCATCACCCGATGGCCATTGGGTCGCCTACATGCGGGAGATCGACGGTTGGCCGCAAATTTTTGCTGCTCGTCTAACCGTTGACGATGAGTGACGAGGGGTTAGTCTGCCTGTGTGGCCAGCGGTGCCATCTGGGCGGCGCTGGCTTGCTCGGCGCGTAGCACGCGTGCGCGTGGCGACTCTTTGGTTGGGTCATCGTCGGCACGGTAGTAGTCGTAAGGCAACAGCAGGGTATCGGCGACAGCAGACAGGGGGAGATCCAGCGCCAGCAGTGGACGCATGGCCCAGCCGCTCTCTTCGCTCTGGATCATCTCAATATCGTTCTTGGTCCCCGCATAGTAGCCCTGATTGGGGCCGACGCGCGTCATGACGCTGGAGCATCCGCTGCCGAGTAACAGGAGGCTCCCGGTCAACAGGAGCGTGATTTGGCGCACGCCTAAGGGCATAGTCATGATCTCATCCTGGGCTAGTTTCCCTCTGCCAGCATGCCTCGCTGGGGGTGTGATGTCATGTAGCATATACCGGAACGTCTGCGGCGTGTTTGCTTTGGATGAAAATTTTATCAATTTGTGTGGTGCAATAAATTTTTCTATCCTCCTCTTGAAAAAGTGGATCGCGTCGCCATTTTATAAACAGAGTAATGATGAGTATGCCGATTGGGTATTCATTTTATCAATCTGTCCGTTAGGAAGATTATTCCATCCTCGCTGAATTGTTTAGGAGGCATGTTGTATGCGTAATTTTGATCTGGCGCCGTTGTATCGTTCGGCTATTGGATTCGATCGTTTATTTAACCTGATCGAGTCGGGGCAAAATAATAGTAATGGAGGATATCCTCCGTATAACGTCGAGCTGGTAGATGACAACCACTACCGTATTGCTATCGCCGTTGCAGGTTTTGCTGAGCAAGATCTTGAGATTACCGCTCATACTAATACGTTGATTGTAAAAGGATCTCGTGCTGCGAGTGAGAAGCCGCGTAGCTACCTGTATCAAGGCATTGCCGAGCGTAACTTTGAGCGTAAATTCCAACTGGCCGAGCATATTCAGATAAAAGGCGCACGGCTAGAGAATGGGCTATTATTTATCGACCTTGAGCGCATTGTCCCTGAGTCTCAGCAGGCGCGGAAGATCGCCATTAAATAAGCGATAGCAACTGACAGATTTATTCTTGCCTGCCTTTGGGGGCAATACAGGTGGAAATTATGCCGCCTGGGATTATTAACATCTCGCTTCTTAGAAGGAGTCAATATGCGTAATTATGATCTTTCCCCATTAATGCGTCAGTGGATCGGTTTTGACAAGCTGGCAAATGCCATGCAAACCTCGTTAGAGCCGCAGGGATTCCCACCGTATAACATTGAAAAGAGTGATGATAATCACTATCGCATCTCTCTGGCGCTCGCGGGATTCCGCCAGAGTGAGCTGGATATTGAGGTAGAAGGCCCACGTTTGACCGTGCGTGGTAATCCGGCACAGCCGGAGAAGCCGGTAGAGTACCTTCATCAAGGCCTGGTCTGTAAGGCATTTGAATTGAGCTTTACGTTGGCTGAACATCTGACCGTCGATGGCGCCGCCTTCGAAAATGGTCTTCTGAATATCGATCTGGTGCGCCATGTGCCAGAAGCACTACAGCCGCAGCGTATCGTCATCGGTGCGCAGCCTGAGCCCGCAGCGTTGGCTTGTCGGGACGACGAGAATACCCATCAGTCATAATAAGATCTGCCATACCCGTCTGCGGGTATAAACCCTCTCGACTTGGCGCAGCGTTAGCTGCGCCTTTTTTTATGCTGCTATTTCTAAATTAACTAGAATAATCAAAAATCAAGCTTCTGAGGTCGACTTGTCGTGCCGCGTGGCAGGGGGTAAGGTGTGGCCTGACTCTTCTCCAATCCTCTGTGTGGTTTGCTATGACGTTTTCTGCTTTTGGCGACAAGTTTACCCGTTATTCGGCGATTACTCGTCTGATGGACGATCTCAATGATGGTCTGCGGACGCCGGGTGCCATAATGCTGGGCGGCGGCAATCCGGCGCGTATCGCCCCACTGGAGGCCTATTTCACGGATCTCTGCCAGACGTTGTTGCATGAGGGGGTATTAGGAGAGGCGTTGTGCAACTATGATGGCCCGCAGGGGAAGAACGATCTGCTAGAGGCGTTGGCTCGTCTCCTCTCAGAACAGTATGGCTGGCCGATCAGTGCACAAAATATTGCGCTGACTAATGGCAGCCAGAGCGCATTTTTCTACCTATTTAACCTGTTTGCTGGGCGACGTAACGACGGTACGCATCGCCGGGTATTATTTCCGCTGGCGCCGGAATATATCGGCTACGCCGATGCCGGCTTGGACGATGAGATGTTTGTGGCGGCTAAGCCACGCATCACCCTGCTGCCGCAGGGGCAGTTTAAGTATCATATCGACTTCGATCAGCTAGCGATCGGCGATGATATCGGCCTGATCTGTGTTTCACGCCCCACGAATCCTACCGGTAACGTGTTGACCGATGAGGAACTTACACAACTAGACAGCCTGGCGCGGTCGCACGGTATCCCATTATTGATCGACAATGCGTATGGGCTCCCCTTTCCCGGAATCATCTTCAGCGAGGCGACGCCGCTGTGGAATCCGAATACCATCCTGTGTATGAGCCTATCGAAGCTGGGGCTACCGGGGGTGCGTTGTGGCATTGTGGTCGCTGATAGCGAGACCATCCAGGCTTTGAGCAACATGAACGGTATCATCAGTCTCTCGCCGGGAAGCATCGGGCCAGCACTGGCGCTACGGATGATCGAACGTGGTGACCTACTGCGCCTAAGCCGTGAGGTGATCCGTCCCTTCTATCAGCAGCGCGTCGAACAGACGTTGGCGATCATTCGCCGCTATCTCACGCCGGCGCGTTGCCTGATCCATCGTCCGGAGGGGGCCATCTTCCTCTGGCTGTGGTTTCCCGATCTGCCGATCGATAGCGAGACGCTGTATCAACGCCTAAAACAGTGCGGCGTATTGATGGTACCCGGCGATTACTTTTTCCCGGGGCTGGCGCAGGAGTGGCCGCATACGCGGCAATGCATGCGCATGAATTACGTTCCAGAGCCCGAGGTGATCGAGCGAGGGGTGCAGATCTTGGCCGAGGAAGTCGAGCGTGCCCACCGCGAGGCGGCGGAAGAGATGTGCGGGTGAGCGACGTTTCGGCCTGTGTGGGCTCGAGGAGAAGACGAGCCGGACGTAGGCGATAAAAAAACCCGGCCGTAGCCGGGTGATCGATGATGGTGTGGGACTCAGTTCTGCATCAGCGAGGCATTTTGCTGTTTGGCGGCCATCAGTGCCTGATATTTGGCGGAGAGATCGCTCATTAGCTGGTTGTACTGATCCACCTGAGCCTGGGTCTGCAGCTGGACACCTTGGTTGTCGAAGCGAGCCTGCGGCCCCAGGTTTTGTAGGAAATCACCGACCTGTACCAGCGTCTGGGCCACGGCGGCAGCCTGTGGGATCATCGGCATGATGGCATTGCTCGGGCCGGTGACCACCTTATTGAAGGCCTTATCGAAGGCCGCCTTCACTTCTTCCGGCTGCTTCAGCGTGGTATAGGCGTTGTCGGCTTGCGCCTTGGCGCTCTGGATCTGTTGACCGAGCATATTCAACGCACCGAGCTCCTGTTGCAGGCGATCACGTTGGGCTAGGTAATCCTGCGGGGCGCGGATCTGTTGCAACGTGTTGAATAACGGCGTCATGCTGGCATCCATGGCGCGCCCGAAGTTCTGCGAAAAGGTAACCAGTACGGCATAGTCGCTGGCATAGTGCCCCAACTGCTGTTTCTGCGCCTCGCTCAGTGTAGGGATGGTGACGCTGCTCCGCATCACGGTGTTTTGCAGATAGTCGATGAAGGCTTTTTGCTGCTCTTTATCGCTGTCGCCGCAGCCGCTTAGCTGCGTGACCAGAAAGAGTGCCATTACGGGCAGCAGCAGACGCTGGGCCCATGTTTTTACCGCGAATGCCATGTGAGTGACTCCTGTAGCGCGCAAGGGTGGTGCGAAATCTGTTAACCGATCTAGTTTACCCCGTAACACGCGGGATAACAGCCATAAAGTAAAAAACCCGCCTGGCGGCGGGTTGAGTAAAGTTGGGTCGACACTTACTGGAGAACGGAGATGTCGGCAACCTGGAGGAACAGGTCGCGCAGTTTGCTCAGCAGTGTCAGGCGATTGATGCGTACCTGCTCATCATCCGCCATCACCATGACCTGTTCGAAGAAGTCATCGACCGGCTGACGCAGGGTCGCCAGTTCGACCAGGGCTTCTTGGTACTGACCGGCGGCGAACAGCGGTGCCAATTTTTCTTGCAGGGTGATCAGGTTAGCGGCCAGGCGGATTTCTGCCGCCTCTTTCAGCAGCGTCGCCTGCACCTGGTCGGCCAGCGTATCCGAAGACTTCGCCAGGATGTTAGAGACGCGCTTATTGGCGGCGGCCAGGGTTGCGGCTTCATCCAGCGTACGGAAGTGGCTGACGGCGCGTACGCGGGCATCGAAGTCGGCCGGACGCGTCGGACGGCGTGCCAGCACCGCCTGAATGGTGTCGACGGCGTGTCCCTCTTCCTGATACCAGGCGCGGAAGCGGCCCAGCATAAAGTCGACCACGTCTTCCACCACCTTGGCGTTGCTCAGCTTGTCACCATACAGACGCACGGCTTCCTGAGTTAGTGTCAGCAGATCCAGCGGCAGTTTCTTCTCGACGATGATACGCAGTACGCCCAGCGCGGCGCGGCGCAGCGCGAACGGGTCCTTATCGCCTTTCGGGTGTTGACCGATGCCGAAGATCCCCGCCAGGGTATCCATCTTGTCGGCGATCGCGACGGCGCAGGCTACCAGAGATGAGGGCAGCGCATCGCCGGCGAAGCGCGGCATATACTGCTCATTCAGGGAGACGGCGACCTCTTCAGCTTCTCCGTCGTGACGGGCATAGTGCATTCCCATGACCCCTTGGGTGTCGGTAAATTCGAACACCATATTGGTCATCAGGTCACATTTGGATAGTAGACCCGCGCGAGTCGCCATGTTGACGTCGGCGCCGATCTGCTGTGCAATCCAGCCCGCCAGAGCGGCGATACGGTCGGTCTTGTCGCGCAGACTGCCCAGCTGTTGTTGGAACAGCACGCTTTCTAGACGTGGAAGATTGTCTTCCAGACGCTGTTTACGGTCAGTTTTGAAGAAGAACTCGGCATCGGCCAGACGCGGACGCACCACCTTCTCGTTACCGGCGATGATCTGCTGTGCATCTTTCGAGTCGACGTTGGCGACAAAGATAAAGTTCGGCAGCAGCTTGCCTTGGGCGTCGTAGACCGGGAAGTACTTCTGGTCGCCCTTCATGGTATAAACCAGGGCTTCCGCCGGTACGGCGAGGAATTTTTCTTCGAACTTGGCGGTCAAGACGACCGGCCACTCGACCAGTGAGGTGACCTCTTCCAGCAGGCTATCGCTCAGATCGGCTTGGCCGCCGATGCGTGCCGCTGCCGCCTCCGCATCACGCTTGATCTGCGCCTTGCGGGCCTCATAGTCGGCGATGACCTTACCGCGCTCCAGCAGGATCTGCGGATACTGATCGGCGTTATCGATGGTGAACTCGGGCTCGCCCATAAAGCGATGGCCGCGGATCACGCGATCGGACTGAATGCCGAGGATGGTGGCCGGAATACTCTCGCTGCCTAGCAGCAGCGTGACGGTGTGTACCGGACGCACGAACTGCGTATCGTTGGCACCCCAGCGCATCAGTTTAGGGATCGGCAGGCGTGACAGCGCATTCGCGACCAGCGTAGGCAGCAGCTCTTGTGCTCGCTGCCCTTTCTGCTGGGCGCGGTACAGGAGCCATTCGCCCTTATCGGTCGTCAGGCGTTCAGCCTGCTCAACGCTGATCCCGCAGCCTCGGGCCCAACCTTCGGCCGCCTTGGTCGGCTTGCCGTCGGCATCGAAGGCCTGAGCAATGGCCGGGCCACGTTTTTCGATCTCGCGATCGGGCTGTGCCGCATCAAGGGCGGCAACCTTCAGCGCGAGACGGCGCGGTGCGGCAAACCAGGCGATGTCGCCATGTGCCAGGCCAGCGTTGTCCAACTCGCTACGGAAATTGTCGGCGAAGGCTTGCGCCAGTGAGCGAAGGGCTTTCGGCGGCAGCTCTTCCGTGCCGATTTCAACCAGGAAAGTCTGTTGCGTCATGGCTGCCTCTTAATCTTTTTTACACATCGGGAAGCCCAGTGCCTCACGAGAGGCGTAGTAGGCTTCGGCGACCATTTTGGTCAGGGTGCGGATGCGCAGAATATAGCGTTGGCGCTCGGTGACGGAGATCGCCTTGCGCGCATCCAGCAGGTTGAAGCTATGGGCAGCCTTCAGGATTCGCTCATAGGCCGGCAGCGGCAGCGGATTTTCCAGCTCCAGCAACAGGCGAGCTTCTTTCTCGTACTGATCGAAGCAGGCAAACAGGAAATCCACGTCGGCGTATTCGAAGTTGTAGGTAGACTGCTCGACTTCGTTCTGGTGGAACACGTCGCCATAGGTGGTTTTACCCAGCGGGCCGTCGCTCCATACCAAGTCGTATACACTTTCGACGCCTTGGATGTACATGGCCAGACGTTCTAGCCCGTAGGTGATCTCGCCGGTGACCGGTTTACACTCCAGGCCGCCTACCTGCTGGAAGTAGGTGAACTGAGTGACTTCCATCCCGTTGAGCCACACTTCCCAGCCCAGGCCCCAGGCACCCAGGGTCGGGTTTTCCCAGTTATCCTCGACAAAGCGGATATCATGCACGGTCGGATCCAGACCCAGCTCTTTGAGCGAGCCCAGGTACAGTTCCTGAATATTGTCCGGGGATGGCTTAATCACTACCTGAAACTGGTAGTAATGTTGCAGTCGGTTCGGGTTTTCGCCATAGCGGCCATCGGTCGGGCGACGGGACGGTTGCACATAGGCGGTTGCCATCGGCTCTGGGCCCAGCGCTCGCAGACAGGTCATCGGGTGAGAGGTGCCGGCGCCGACTTCCATGTCCAGCGGTTGGACGATGGTGCAGCCCTGGCGCGCCCAATAGTCCTGCAGAGTCAGGATCAGCCCCTGAAAGGTCTTGATATCAAACTTTTGCATGTTGGATGTGTTCGCACGCGTTCAAGTGGATTGAAACAGAAAGGATCAGTATACCGCCTGTGCGTAAGATATACAGCAATAGTGCGACGAGGTGCGCTTTTTTACCCCACAGGCGCCGCTATTGCGGATTTTACGTGCAAAATCGGCTATCGGGCGCCTCGCGGGCGGCCGCTCGGGGTATGATTGGTGGCTGGTTATCAGCGGGAGGCAAAATGGAGCAGCATGCGGTGCAACGTTGTGCCTGGGTCACGGCGGATCCAGATTATATCGCCTATCACGATGGGGAGTGGGGACGTCCACTCTATGATGAGCGGGCGCTGTTTGAGTTATTGTGTCTCGAAGGACAGCAGGCCGGATTATCGTGGCTGACGGTGTTGAAGAAGCGCCCGCATTATCGACGCGTCTTCCATAACTTCGATCCTGTACGGGTTGCTGCGATGACGCCGGAGGAGCTTGAGCTACTGATGCATGATGCGGGCGTGATCCGCAACCGGCGTAAGCTGGCGGCGATCATCACGAATGCCCGCGCCCTGCTGGCGATGGCGCAAGCTGGTGAGGTCTTCTCCCCCTTTCTGTGGTCGTTCGTCGCTGGCGCGCCGGTCCGGTCGGACGTGGCGGGAGCGACGCGTAGCGCAGCCTCTGATGCGCTGGCACGGGCGCTGAAACAGCGCGGTTTCACTTTCGTTGGCACGACCATTTGCTATGCCTTCATGCAAGCGTGTGGGATGGTGAACGATCACCAACCAGGATGTTATCTGCATCATGATTCTTCCCCTTCGTCTCCGCCCGGCCTATCCCGCTGATCGCCCGGCATTGTTGGCGCTGTGGTTGAGGCTGACGATTCAGGCTCATCCGGCGATCCCGCCCGGCTATTGGCGATCCAGCCTGCCATGGGTGCGCGATACCTACCTGCCGCAGGGGCAGACTTGGTTGGCGCTGGATGGGCATCGGGTGTGTGGATTCATTTGCATCCTTCCGCCCCATTTACTCGGCGCGCTGTTTGTGGCCCCCCGTTACCGTGGACGTGGCCTCGCTCAACGTCTCATGCGTCATGCCAAACGCCACCATCCTTGGCTGTTGTTGGAGGTGTATTGCGCTAACCGTCGAGCATTGGCTTTCTATCGTCGCCAGGGATTCCGTTGTCTGGATCGGCAGATCCAGTCGAGTACCGGTCAGGCGGTGGCGACGCTGTTATGGCGGGCCGGGGGAGATCTTGAGAAAAGGCGGCGGCTTGATTACACTGCGCGCTCTTCCATCATGGGGGAGTAGTCTGCCGGTGTGTTATCACCCCGGCGCTGGCGTCAACAAACTTGGTGATATCACCATGGCGTCAGCGCCCATCACGCGATGGGTCGACGAGACCTGTGGTCGGCTAAGGCGCACTCCGGGGTGAGGGCCTGGCCGCGCCATATGTCCAGATTACTCACCCCGGTATTTGTCTGTCGTGTCTATTATTTTAACTTCGATGAGTTCCGTCGCCTTAGCTGAAATCGGCGATAAGACTCAGCTTTTGACGCTACTGTTGGTGGCGCGTTTTGGTAAACCTTTCCTGATTCTGTTGGCGATCACTCTAGCCACCCTGGTTAATCACTATTTCGCTGCGCTAATTGGCGAATTGGTCAATCAGTTCCTCAATCCCCAGATGATGCGTTGGATGGTCGCCATGGGGTTCCTGGCGATGGCGATATGGGTACTGTTTCCCGATCGGGATGACGGTGAGATCCGGGGAGGCCATCCTTTCTGGACCTCTCTGATGGTGTTCTTCCTCGCCGAAATTGGCGACAAGACACAGATCGCCACGGTCCTGCTTGGGGCGCATTACCAGCATCTTACCTGGGTCGTTCTGGGGTCGACGTTGGGGATCGTGCTAGCCAATGCACCGATGTTGTGGTTTGGCGCTCGTCTACAGCCCTACCTGACAAGTGGTTGGGGGCGGCGACTTTCTGCATTGCTGTTTGCCACTTTAGGAGTTGTTACCCTTATCGTGTGACCTGATTTTTGCTCCACTCATAGGGAACCAATACACACCGTTCCGGTCAGACGGGAGCAGTGTGGCTCAGGCAGCGTGCTCTGAGCCAAGTACGAGTTTATCTCGTGGATTTTACGCCCCCGGGAGCGGGGGCATTTACCGACATTGAGGTTTCTTCATGAAAAAAAGCCGTTTGTGCATCGCAGGCCTGGTCAGTGCGGCGCTGATCCTCTCCGGTTGTACCACCAATCCTTATACCGGTGAGTCCCAGGCTGGGAAATCGGGCATCGGCGCCGGACTGGGCGCCTTGCTAGGCGCCGGGGTCGGCGCACTCTCCTCATCGAAGAGCGATCGCGGTAAAGGCGCACTGATCGGCGCGGCCGCTGGGGCGGCGCTGGGGGGAGGGATTGGCTATTACATGGATGTGCAGGAAGCTAAGCTGCGTGACAAGATGCGGGGTACTGGGGTAAGCGTGACGCGCCAGGGGGATAACATCATCCTGAACATGCCGAACAATGTTACCTTCGATTCTAACAGCAGTAACCTGAAGCCCGCCGGTGCCAATACGCTGACAGGGGTCGCGATGGTGCTGAAGGAGTATCAGAAGACTGCGGTGAATGTTGTGGGCTATACCGATAGCACCGGTAGCCGCGATCTGAACATGCGTCTATCGCAGCAGCGAGCCGACAGTGTGGCCAGCGCGTTGATCACACAGGGTGTGGCGGCGGGGCGTATCCGTACCATCGGTATGGGGCCTGCGAACCCGATCGCCAGCAACAGCACCGCCGCAGGTAAGGCGCAGAACCGTCGCGTCGAGATCACCTTAAGCCCGCTGTAAATTGTGATTGATAAGCCGCTCGTAGAGGGCGGCTTATGCCCCACCTTTACGCACCAGGTAGCGGTAGGGTGCCTGGTCGGCCTCCTGTGCCAGCAGGGTGTGATCCATAAAGCGGCAGAAGCCGGGGATGTCTCGGGTCGTAGCCGGATCGTCGGCGATGATCAGTAGGGTTTCGCCCGCCGCCATATGGCGAACGGTCTTACGTACCATCATCACGGGTTCCGGGCAGCGTAGGCCTAAGGCGTCCAAGGTTTTGTCTGGGTTGGCAAAGGGATCGGTCATGCTGGGTCTCTGGCTGCGGCCGCGTTGGCGGTCATTCGTTCGGGTCCATAGTATTACGTCGTTAGTGTACCTGCCGGGCCGTGCGCTGCAAAGGGCGTTAACGTTTGCGTGAAAAATAACCGTTGCATCATGGCGTGAGCCGGGTATGATCGCCGCCGCATCCATTAGTGGATAATTATTTTTCTTGGGTTCCCTCACCCCAATAACCAAAAAGGTGACATTGATGTTTAGTTTTACCCCGCAACAGCGGTTTACAGCCTTGTGTTGGCTGTCCCTCTTTCATGTGTTAATTATCACATCAAGTAACTATTTGGTGCAGTTGCCGATTACGATTTTCGGCTTCCATACCACCTGGGGTGCATTCACCTTCCCCTTTATTTTTCTGGCGACGGATCTCACGGTGCGTATCTTCGGTGCGCCACTGGCACGGCGTATCATCCTCGCGGTGATGGTGCCAGCGTTGCTGATCTCCTACTGTGTCTCTGCGCTTTTTTTCCAGGGGCAGTGGCAAGGGTTCGCCGCCTTGGGCAGTATGAACCTGATGGTGGCGCGTATCGCGTGCGCCAGCTTTATGGCCTATGTCCTCGGCCAGATCCTGGATGTGCATGTTTTCAACCGGCTACGCCAGACTCGGGCGTGGTGGGTTGCACCGACCGCGTCGACGCTGTTTGGCAATATTAGCGATACGCTATCGTTTTTCTTTATTGCCTTCTATCACAGTAGTGATGCGTTTATGGCGACGCATTGGGTCGAGATTGCGCTGGTGGATTATACCTTCAAGCTATTGATCAGCATGGTCTTCTTCCTGCCGATGTATGGTGTCATGCTGAATATGCTGTTGAAGCGTATCGCTTTTCGCCAACAGATCTCGTTGGCATAGCTCGGCATCCATAGGGGACGTCGCTGATGGCGTCCCTGCGGCGTAATGATGTCGCCTCGTTTCACTACCTCCATTTTACGCTATGATGTTTTCTCATCCCGAGGAGAAAGCGATGACGGCGATTACTCTGCATGCGGCGACCCCGCAGGAGATCTTGGCGTTATATCGCGCCATTCCGGAGTTTAACTCACGCCATACGCTGGCGGATTTACACGCCCGTCTGGATGGACGCGAAAGCAGTTTGTTGATTGCGCGTATCGCGGGGCAGGCCGTTGGTTTTAAGATCGGCTACGCGCTGGATAGCCAGACCGTTTATAGTTGGCTCGGTGGCGTGTTGCCTGCGTGGCGACGGGCTGGCGTCGCACAATCTCTCTTGCAGGCGCAGCAACAGTGGGCGATACAGCACGGTTATCGGCGCATCGAGGTCAAGACGCGTAATGGTTTTCCTGCGATGCTGATGATGTTGATCAAGAATGGTTACAGCATCATCCAATTGCAACCACAGGGGGCGGTGGCTGACTATCGTCTGCGATTGGCCAAAGCGTTGTGTTTGGATGCGGCGTAACATTCGGTTACTTGCTTTTTATTCCGCGATCGGGTGCGATGTGGAATCAGACCTTCGGACAACATAAGGAATTTCCATGGGTAATTTAGTGAAGTTGATCGGCGTCGGGCTATTGGTTACCGGGCTGGCCGCCTGTGATGGCAACTCCACCACCGAGGCTAGCGCGCCAGCGCAGGGGGCGAGTGCGACGCAGCCCAGCGTACCTGCGGGGGCTAAGGTGAGCCTGCTGGATGGCAAGATTAGCTTTACGCTGCCGGCCGGATTGAGCGATCAGACCAGCAAGTTGGGTTCACAGACCAATAATATGTCGGTGTATGCCAATAAGACCGGCCAACAGGCGGTGATCGTCATTCTGGCACCGATGCCGAAGGATAGCCTGAATACCCTGTCATCTCGCCTGATCGACCAGCAGAAGTCGCGTGATGCTAGCTTGCAGCTGGTCTCATCGGAAGCCGTGACGCTGGGCGGTAAGTCGGTGGAGAAGGTGGTGAGCATGCAGCAGGCTAATGGCCATGCTGTCTACTCCAGCATCATCCTGGCACAGATCGGCGATCAACTGATGACCATGCAGATCTCTCTGCCGGGGGATAACCGCCAAGAGGCGGCGAATATCGCCAATGGGGTCCTTGGCACCCTCACCTTCGCGCAGTAATCCCCAATGCGCCGCTGGCGCGCCCCGCCGTGAGCTGGGGCGCGTCGACCATTTCGCGTCGTCGCCGAGACGGCTTATTCACTCGTCATCAATACCCCATCGACCATGCGTTGTTGCAGACGATTCCCGTTGGCATCCTGGGCGTTCAGGGTGGCGTTCACCCCCGGACGAAACGGTGTCGTGGCACGCAGTGGCGCATGTAGCGACAGTTGCAGGTTAACGTCGCCTTGGAGCGGCAGAGAAGGCCAGCCCCATGCATTCAACTGATTCGCTGGCACGCCGCGTCCATCGAGGGTCAGGTTCAACCGATCATCGCGGCGATTTAAACTCACGTTTGCCTCTAGCAACCCTTTCTGAGAGATGGCGCTGAGATCGTCGATGCGGATCCCTTGCTCGTCGGCTTGGAGGGTGAAGGATGGCCGCCGCAGATCGACCTTGTTGAAGGTCGCCTCGCTGGCATTGAATTGCATTTGTCCATGCCAGATCCCCCAACGATGCTGACGAGCCAGTGTTACTTGATTGCCAAATCCATCCAATGCGGTCATCTGGAAGGGAAACTCGGGATTGACGTCGACCAGCAGCGTGCGGCTGAGTGAGAAGTGATCCAGGGTAATCGTCGCCAACCAATTGGGCAGTGGGCGTAGCCACAGTTCGCGCCAGTTCGTCGGCAGGCTGTATTCTAATCCGACAATTGCCAGGTCGTTCAGTGCCAGCGCTCCCGTATCGCGACGCCAGGATCCGCTGGTACGCAATAACGCATTATCCCAACGGGTGCTGAATTGGCGAACGCTAATCCCTTGTGGCGTCAGGTCGGCATCGAACAGCGGCTCGCTCAGGTGGATACCGCCTAGCACAATGTCACGGGCGTTGAAGGCCAAGGTACCTTGTCGGCTATGCCAGTCGCCACGAGTCAGTGAGACGTGGGAAAGGCTCGCATCGAGTCCACTCAGCGCCCAACCGTTACCCTCCAGATTCGCACCTAATAGCTCCAAACGTTGAAGCGTTAGCGGTGGTAAGCGTTTTAACGTCTGTAAGAACGGACGCAAGGTTTGCGGGCTCTGCCAGTGGATCTGGCTGAGGCGTATCGACTCGATGTTCCAGGTGCCATCGGCGAGACGCTGCGCTTGGGCGGTCATTTGGCCGTTGGCGAGGTCGGCTCCCAGATTGGTGAGCCACAGCTGGCGATCGCGGTACTCACCTTGGATTAGGACATTCTGTGCCGGAATTTCGCCGATACGCAAGGTGGCGGCGCTAAACTGGAAGGCGACATGCGGGGAGCCAGATTGCAGAGGGACAATACCGCCATCAACTCCCGTCGCTTGGAGCGGCCAATCACTCTGCGGCCAGTCGAGGCGCATGTCCTGTAGCTGTAGGGTGTTGGCACTGATGGGGAGGGCTGGCAGGCCCGTAGCGGTTAGCCGAAGCGTACCCTGGCTCAGGCGAATGGCGCTGAAATGACGTGGTGCACTGAACTGTTGTCCACCGAAGGTCAGGGTAACGGCTGCTGCGTGCAGTTCGCTGGGCTGCCCGGCGCGCGCCAAGCTGAAGTCCGTCAGTTGCAGTGCCCTGGGACGGCGGATGTCGTGATGTACCCCGCCTAAGGTGATGCGGTAGCGGGTATGGTCGTTGACCCAGGCGCTGATCTGGCGGGCGCCCCACTGGCTTTGCAACACGAAATAGGCTGCAACCGACATCAGCAACAACAGTGCGATGAGGGTCAAGAGTAGTTTCCCGACAACTTTCATGGCGATCCGTCCTTTCAGTAACCCGCAGAGTCAGACCCTGCCTATGAACCCGCCGCGCCCTCAATATCGCCTCGTCGCTGTCTGCCCGTACCCGATAGGGGCAGGCGAGCGAATCCAGACGAGGCCGCGGAGGCGGGATATCTTCTAGTTTATGCCGTAATTGCGCTGGAGGCTCAAGAGGGAGCGTTCCGAAAGGAGAGGGCGGGCCAGGGCAGCCCGCCGAGAATGCGATTAGCGGGCTGTTTCCTGTGGGAAGATCAGGTTCAGTACGATGGCGGTGATGCCGCCAGCCGCGATACCGGAGGCCAGCAGTGTCTTCAGCCATTGTGGTGCGAATTGCAGGATTTCCGGCTGCTGGGATACCCCGAGTCCAACGGCCAGTGACAGGGCCATGATCATGATGGCGCGGCGGTTGAGCGGTTCACGCGAGACGATACGTACGCCTGAGGCGGCGATGGTGCCGAACATGACGATGGTCGCACCACCGAGTACCGGCTCGGGAATGTGTTGGACAAAGCCGGCTACCGCCGGGAATAGCCCCAGCAGGATCAACATCAGCGCTACCACAAAGCCCACCTTACGGCTGGCGACCCCCGTCAGTTGGATCACGCCGTTATTCTGGCCGAAGCAGGAGTTGGGGAAGGTGTTGAAGACGGCGGAGAGCATCGAGTTGAGACCATTCGCCAGTACCCCTCCCTTTAGTCGCTTCATATACAGCGGCCCGGACACCGGCTGCTCCGAGACATCCGAGGTGGCCGTGATGTCGCCGATGGTTTCCAGCGAGGTCACCATAAACACCAGCATCAGCGGGATTAGCAGGTTCCAGTCGATGCCCAGGCCATAATACAGCGGCGTCGGCACGGTGATCAGTGGTGCAGTGTTCGGCTCGGCTGCCGATGAGGGCAACATGTCCAGCGCCCAGGCTAGGGCGTAGCCGACGGTCATGGCGATCACCAATGAGGCGACGCGCAGATAGGGGTTACGCTGGCGGTTGAGCAGGATGATCACCAGCAGTACCGCCCCGGCCAGCAACAGATTGCGCGGCGCGCCGAAGCTGTGATCGTTCATCGCGGCGTAACCGCCGCCGATGGAGATGAGGCCGACTTGAATCAGCGATAGACCGATGATCATCACCACGATGCCGGAGACCAGTGGCGTGATGATGCGGCGCGCCAGATGCAGGAAGCGGGACAGGATGATCTCGGTACAGGAGGCCAGCATTAGGGTACCAAACAGCGTCGCCATCATGGTCGGAATATCCGCGCCACCCGTTTTCAAGGCCATGCCCCCCATGATCAACGGGGTGACAAAGTTAAAGCTGGTGCCCTGAATCGACAATAACCCCGAACCGACCGGGCCCCAGGTCTTGATTTGTAGCAGCGAGGCTAATCCCGAGGCGAAGAGCGACATGCTGATAATGTGCTGCGTATCCTGGGCCGGTAGGCCGAGTGCCTGGCAGATCAGTAGTGCGGGGGTGATCACGGCGACAAACATCGCCAGCAGATGCTGGCAGGCGGCAAACAGGGTTTGCGCCAATGGCGGACGATCATCCAGGCGATAAATCAGTTCGCTGGTCGTGGCCGGAGCTGTGTGTGACGGGCGTGCAGGGTTGAGCTCTGTGGTATGTGTGGTCATGAGTACGGCATCCAGGATCGACAATGGGCGCATTTTAATGATCTAGCGCACAAAAGCAAACGTTTGCGTATGGGCGCGTGCTCTTTTTTTCGCGCTTTTGCCTACATCAGTTTTTTTCTCTAAAAACTTGCTGCACCATAACCTTTACCTTTACATTGGTGGATTCCAAAACTGTACTAAGAAGGTGTGTTTATATAACTTTCTGAAATATAAAAACTATATGGAGTACCTGAATGTATCATATGGACATTTACGGCACGTTGGTTGCCGCGACGCTGGTGTTATTGCTGGGGCGTCAGATGGTGCAAAAAATACCATTACTCACCAAATACACTATCCCCGAACCGGTGGCCGGCGGTCTGCTGGTCGCCTTGGCCCTGCTCGTTTTGAAGAAGAGTGTCGGATTCGAAATCGACTTTGATATGTCGCTGAAGGATCCATTGATGTTGGCCTTCTTCGCTACGATCGGTTTGAACGCTAACCTGGCGAGCCTACGGGCGGGTGGCAAAGCCCTCAGCATCTTCCTGTTTGTCGTGGTTGGTTTGCTGATCGTGCAGAATGCGATCGGTATCAGCATGGCGAAGCTGTTAGGGCTGGATCCGTTGATGGGGTTACTGGCCGGCTCGATCACTCTCTCTGGCGGTCACGGCACCGGAGCGGCCTGGAGTAAGCTATTTATTGAACGCTACGGCTTCCAGAATGCCACCGAAGTCGCGATGGCTTGCGCCACCTTCGGCCTGGTGCTCGGGGGATTGATCGGTGGCCCGGTAGCGCGTTATCTGGTTCAGCGCTCCTCGACCCCGGATGGGGCTCCGGATGACAACGCCGTACCCAGCGCCTTTGAGAAGCCGCAGAGTGGGCGAATGATCACCTCACTGGTGCTGATTGAGACCCTGGCCCTGATCGTCATCTGCCTGACGGTTGGTCAGTTGATTGCCGGTTGGCTGCGTGGCTCTGCACTGGAGCTGCCAACCTTCGTTTGCGTGCTGTTCGTCGGGGTTATCCTGAGTAATACCCTGTCTAAGATCGGTTTTTATCAAGTCTTCGAACGCGCCGTTTCGGTACTGGGTAACGTCAGCCTCTCTCTGTTCCTGGCGATGGCGCTGATGAGCCTCAAGCTGTGGGAGTTGGCTTCACTGGCGTTGCCGATGTTGGCCATCTTGGCCGTACAGACGTTGGTGATGGCGTTGTATGCCATCTTCGTCACCTATCGGGTGATGGGCAAGAATTACGATGCGGCGGTATTGGCGGCGGGGCACTGTGGTTTTGGCCTGGGGGCAACCCCAACGGCTATTGCCAACATGCAGGCGATCACCGAGCGCTTTGGCCCTTCTCACCTGGCCTTCTTGGTGGTACCGATGGTGGGGGCTTTCTTTATCGATATCGCCAACGCCATCATCATCAAGCTGTATTTGATGCTGCCATTGTTCGCTCAGGTGCTTGGCTAAGCCGAGGCGGGCGATTAGGCGTTAGAGTAGCGATCGCCCGCCGGTAGCCAGCGTTCGATCAGTGCCTGCGCATGTTGTGGGTAGGCGCTGTGTAGATGGCGCGCGATGCGTTGCACCTCGGGGATCAGCGCCTGGTCGCGCAGCAGATCGGCGACGCGGAATTCGGCGTTGCCGGTCTGGCGGGTGCCCAAGAGCTCGCCGGGTCCCCGGATCTCGAGATCGCGTTGGGCGATCACGAAGCCATCATTGCTGTCACGTAGTACCTGGAGCCGTTGCTGCGCCGTCTGGCTCAGCGGCGCCTTGTATAGTAAGACGCAATGGGAGGCGACTGCGCCGCGTCCGACGCGTCCACGCAGTTGGTGAAGCTGGGCTAGCCCCAAACGCTCGGGGTTCTCGATGATCATCAGGCTGGCGTTAGGTACGTCGACGCCGACCTCGATCACCGTGGTGGCAACCAGTAGATCGATCTCTCCCGCTTTGAATCGTGCCATTACCTGTTGTTTGTCTGCCGCTTTCATCCGCCCATGCACCAGGGCGATGCGCAGCTCAGGTAACTGTTGGCTTAGGGCCTCAGCGGTTGCCTCTGCCGCCTGCGCCTCCAATACCTCCGACTCTTCGATCAGGGTACATACCCAGTAGGCTTGGCGCTTCTCCGTCAGGCAGGCATGACGCACGCGCTCCAGGATCTGTTCTCGCCGGGTGTCGGCGATGGCGACGGTGGTGACCGGCGTCCGTCCTGGCGGTAACTCGTCGATCACCGAGGTATCTAAATCGGCGTAGGCGGTCATCGCCAGTGTGCGTGGGATCGGAGTAGCGGTCATGATCAATTGATGGGGGTGAAAGCCCTGCGCCTGGCCCTTCTCCCATAATGCGAGACGTTGATGCACACCGAAGCGGTGCTGTTCGTCGATGATCACCAGCGCGAGATCGGCGAATTGCACCTGCTCTTGAAACAGAGCATGGGTACCGACAACCATGTCTACCTCGCCGGCGGCGATAGCGGCCATTTGCGTCTGGCGCGCCTTACCTTTCTGCTTGCCAGCCAGCCAACCCACGCGTAGCCCCAGCGGCTCGAACCAGTGACGAAAGTTAGCGGCGTGTTGCTCGGCCAACAGCTCGGTGGGGGCCATGAGTGCCACTTGATGGCCATTGGCGATGGCGCGTAGCGCCGCCAGAGCAGCGACCAGCGTCTTACCGCAGCCGACGTCGCCCTGTACCAGGCGCATCATGGGCACGCTCTTGGCCATATCGGTCTCGATATCGGCCAACACACGCCATTGTGCGGCTGTCGGCGTGAACGGCAGTGCCGCCAGTAGGCGTTGCTTGAGGTTATCGTTGGCGCCGAGTGCGAGGGCATGCTGGCGTTGATTACCCGCGCGTACCGCCAGCATACTGAGGTGGTGCGCCAATAACTCCTCCAGGATCAACCGTCGCTGTGCTGGATGGCGGCCCTGGGCGAGATCCTCCAGACGGATATCGGCTGGTGGGCGGTGAAGGGTATGTAACGCCTCGGGTAGGCTGATCAGCCCCTGCCCTAGGGATTCGGGCAGCAGCTCGGGGATCGGCGTGATGTCGAGCAGCGCCAATGCCTGATCGCTCAGCTTGCGCAGTGTCGCCTGGCGTACGCCTTCGGTCGTGGGGTAGACCGGTGTCAGGGCGGCTTGCAACTCGATGGGGGCATCGTCGCCTTGGATACGGTATTCGGGGTGGATGATTTCACCACCATGGTGACCGCGCTTGATCTCACCGTAGGCCAGTACCCGCTTGCCGGGAGCCAGGCTATTTTTCATCGCGGCACTGAAGTTGAAGAAGCGTAGGGTCAGCAGACCGCTGCCATCGCTGATCTGACTGGTCAGCATGCGGCGGCGACCAAAGGCGACGTCGGTACGTAGCACCTCCCCCTCTATCGTGACCACTTGGCCCGGCTGGAGTTCGCCGATGCGGTAGAGGCGCGTACGGTCCTCATAGCGCAACGGGAGATGTAGCAGTAGATCCTGTATGGTGACCAGCCCGAGTTTGGCCAGCTTACCCGCCTGACTGGCACCTACGCCGGAGAGCGAGGTCAGCGGGACGGCGTCGAGCAGGCGGCCCTGCATGTTAGCTCCTGGCAGCCTGCATAGCGTCCCACCAAGCCTGCGGGGCCTCAATCTGCCCGTCGTCGCCGATGTGGGGACGCGTCAACCCTTTACGGCGCGCGACGCTGGCCAGAACGGGGTAGCCACCTTCCCATAATAGGCGTTGTTGCTCCTCGTCGCTCAGACGCGGTTGATGGTGTTGGTACATGCCAGCCTGCTGGCGTTGGCGCTGTGCCTCATACAGGATGAGGGCGCTCGCTACGGAGACGTTGAGCGACTGCACCATGCCGACCATCGGAATGATGATATCGCGATCGGCCAGTTGCAGCGCCTCGGCGCTGATACCGCGCTTCTCTTGCCCCATCAGGATACAGGTAGGGCGCGTGTAGTCGATCTCGCGGAAGTCGACCGCCGTTGCCGACAGGTTGGTCGCCAGGATCTGCATCCCCTGGCCTTTGAGTTCGCTGACGGCAGAGGCGATGTCGCGATGGGTTTTGACACTGACCCAACTGTTGCTGCCGGCGGCGGTGGAGACCAGGGTACGCATACTCTTACCCGGCCACACGGCGTGGACCTGATGAACGCCGACGGCGTCAGCGGTACGGATCACGGCGGAGACGTTATGCGGTTTGTGCACCTGCTCCATGCAGACGGTCAGATCGGGCTGACGTGCCGCCATCATCTGACAGATCCGGGCATAGCGTTGTGGGGTCATGGCGATTAGTTTCTGTTTCGGGTGACTTTAATCACATCCGGCATGATGCGGATTTTGCGCATGATATTGGCCAGATGCACGCGATCACGAGTAGTCAGGCGAATATACACCGAGTAGACGCGGCCGTCTTTCTCTTCGGTGTTCATACTCTGAATATTGGAGGCCGTGGCATTGATCGCCGCCGTCAGGTTGGCCAGCGCCCCCTGATGGTTGAACATGTCGACCTTAATCTCGGCAATAAATTCCTGATCGATCGCCTTGTCCCACTCTACCGGCATAAATTTCTCCGGCTCCTTCTGGTAGCCGCGAATATTACGACAGGATTCGTGGTGGATCACCAACCCCTTGCCAGGGCTGACGTGGGCGACGATCGGGTCGCCGGGGATCGGGCGGCAGCACTTGGCGAAGGTGAGCAACACCCCATCGGCGCCTTTGATCGGCAGGTTGCGCCCGCCTGGTGGGGTATCCTGCTCGCCGAGCAGATTGCGTGCTACCACGACACTCATGGCGTTACCCAGGCCGATCTCCGCCAGCAGATCGTCCAACGATTGGAGCTTCATCCGATCCAATTCACGCTGGATATTCTGTGGTGGAATAGTCGCCAGTTTACGTCCATTGCCCAGTGCATGGGTCAGCAGACGGCGCCCCAGGCTGACGGAGTCGTCGCGCTTGAGGTTTTTCAGCATCTGGCGGATTTTGGCCCGCGCCTTGGAGCTGACCACGAAGTTCAGCCAGGCGGCGTTGGGACGCGCGCCCGGTGCGGTGATGATCTCGATGGTCTGGCCGCTGTTTAGGGCCTGAGAGAGCGGATAGGGTTGGCGATCGACGCGCGCGCCGACACAGGCGTGGCCGATATCGGTATGGACCGCATAGGCGAAGTCGACCGGTGTCGCCCCGGCGGGGAGTTCGACGATGCGTCCTTCCGGGGTAAAAACATAGATTTCGTCGGGGAAGAGATCCGATTTCACGCTCTCGATAAATTCGAAGGAGCTACCGGCGCTCTGTTGTAGCTCCAGCAGACTCTGCATCCAACGCTGGGCGCGAATTTGGGCGGTGGTGCTCGACTCGCCCTCTTTGTAGGCCCAGTGTGCGGCAACCCCCATCTCGGCCATTTGATCCATGTCTTCGGTACGGATCTGTACCTCGACCGGAACACCGTGCGGCCCGATCAGAGAGGTATGCAGCGATTGATAGCCGTTGGCCTTGGGGATGGCGATGTAGTCTTTCACCCGACCAGGACGGGGTTTGTACAGGCTATGCACCTGTCCGAGCACCCGATAGCAGGTATCCACATCCTTGACGATCACGCGGAAGGCGTAGATATCCATGATGGAGTGAAAACGCTGCTCTTTGAGATGCATCTTGCGATAGATAGAGTAGAGGTGTTTCTCACGCCCGTTGACCTGGCAGACGATCCCTGCCTCACTCAGCCGCCCGTCGATCTCCGCCAGGATTTTCTGGATCATCTCCTTGCGGTTGCCCCGCGCCGCTTTGACCACCTCTTTGATCACGCGAAAGCGATTGGGGTACAGGGCCTCAAAGCCTAGCTCCTCTAATTCCGTTTTCAGATGATGGATGCCCAGGCGATGGGCTAGCGGGCTATAGATCTCTAGGGTTTCGCGTGCGATGCGGCGTCGTTTGTCCGGGCGCAGCGACCCGAGGGTGCGCATATTGTGGGTACGGTCGGCCAGCTTGATCAGAATGACGCGGATGTCTTGCACCATCGCCATGATCATCTTGCGGAAGTTCTCCGCTTGGGCCTCTTTCTTATCGCGGAATTTCAGTTTATCGAGCTTGGATACCCCTTCCACCAGTTCGGCGACACTCTTGCCGAACAGCTGTTCCATGTCTTGGTAGGTGGCGGGGGTATCTTCGATGACGTCGTGTAACAGGGCGGCCATCAGCGTCTCGTAGTCGAGACGCATTTCAGCCAGGATGCAGGCCACTGCGACCGGGTGGGTAATGTAGGGCTCACCACTGGAGCGTGTCTGCCCCTCGTGCGCATCGCGCGCGACCAGATAGGCCTGCTTCAGGCGTTTGATCTGCTCTTCTGGCAGGTATTTTTGAATCAGAAGATTCAGGCTTTCAAACAGATACAAAGGCTGCCCTTGAGGTTAATTAACGACGACCTTCCGCAATGGCGGTGACGGCTTGCAGCTCGGCGGCTTCCTGCTCCTGCTGCTCCTGACGCTCACGCACGTCCAGGATCTGGTTGTTGATCAGACCTTCTTCGATCTCGCGCAGGGCGATAACGGTGGTCTTATCGTTCTCTTCCGGAACCAGCGGCTCTTTGCCGCCCGTCTGCATCTGGCGCGCGCGACGAGCAGCGACCAACACCAGGTCAAAACGGTTACCAATTTTCTCTACAGCGTCTTGAACAGTTACGCGTGCCATAAATGTGCTACTCCACAGGTGAAGAAATGACTGGGCATGATACTGAAACTAGGCTCAGTCTGCCAATAATTTGCTGATTAAAGCATCATGACGCAACTGCTGACGCTCGCGGCGCAGGCGTTCGGCGCGAATGATGGTGCGCAGATCCTGGAGCGCGACGTCGAAGTCGTCGTTGATGATGAGATAGTCGTACTCGCTATAGTGCGACATTTCGCTAACGGCTTTAGCCATACGTCCGGCGATGACCTCATCGCTGTCCTGACCGCGCCCATGTAGGCGGCGAGCCAGTTCCTCGCGTGACGGCGGCAGGATGAAGATACTGCGGGCCTGCGGCATCTTATTGCGCACCTGGCGGGCGCCCTGCCAGTCGATATCGAGGAAAACATCGATGCCTTGCGCCAGGACCTTTTCTATCGCCTGACGCGAGGTGCCATAGTAGTTGCCGAAGACTTCCGCGTGCTCCAGGAAATCGTCGCGAGCGATCATCGCCTGGAACTCGTCCACAGAGACAAAGTAGTAATGCTCACCGTGCTGTTCGCCCGGACGGCTGGCGCGCGTGGTGTGCGAAACGGAAACCCGGGAGTCATAGGCTGGCTGCGTCTTCAGCAGGGCCTGGATCAGGCTGGATTTGCCAGCGCCGCTCGGCGCGGAAACGATATAGAGCGTACCTTGTACCATGTGTGTGTCTTGTCAGCGTGTAAAAGAGCGAAATATAGCAAGATATCCGCTCATTATACACGGCTATGGTGACGGTTGCAGCGCTCTCGTTGCCTGGGTATGGCGATTTCGCCGTACGAACTATTCGCGTTCTGGTTGCTTATAGTCGAATACGGGCAGGCTCAGGTGGAAGCGTAACGCCAGTAGACGTGCGCTAAAGCCGACCACCAGGGTGATGATCACCGTGAGATCCTGCGGCACTTGCAGATAGAGCAGACCCAGGTAGAGCCAGGCGGCGGCGAAGGAGATACCGGCATACAGTTCCTTCTGAAACACGAGGGGGATCTGGTTGCAGAATAGGTCACGTAACACGCCACCGAATACCCCGGTGATCACGGCGGCGATTACCGCGATGATCGGGCCATGTCCCATCTCTAAGGCGACCTGGGCGCCGATGATGGAGAAGACCATCAGTCCGACGGCGTCTAATAGCAGGAACAAACGGCGTAGGTGTGACATCAGTGGCGCTACCCAGGTGGTCAGTACGGCGGCGCAGGCGACGATCACGATGTTTTCCGGATGCTTGACCCAGCTCAGCGGGTAATGGCCTAACAACATATCACGTACCGAGCCGCCCCCGATGGCCGTCGCCGAGGCGATGATGATCACGCCGAAGGTATCCATCTGGCGGCGTCCCGCCGCTAATGCGCCGGTCATCGCCTCGGCAGTAATACCAATAATATAGAGAATGCTCAGTAACATAATGACTCTGCTCGTCCGTACAGCCAGGGAAACGGGAGAAAGTAGGCAGAATAGTGAGCCGAGACATTCTGTGCGACTGAGTTTTTCTAAGGGTTTTTAATTTCAATTAGTTTTAGTAATGCTAATCAGCTTGATTGCTGGTGTTTCCAGCCATTTTTACCTTACTTACGGATTAGATTTTATATTGAAATATATCCCTTTTGCCCCCGTTTCTCACGCCAGCCAAAAGGTCCAGCGAGCCTGAAGCCACTTCAGTGGCGTCGCGTGAGTGACGCTTTGTGCGATCACCTGCCAGGCACGATCGGCGTAGATCGGTGTGGCCGTTGATGTCAGGTGACACTGGCGGATCCCGCTGAAGCGAGGTGGGCGCGGTTTGGCCGGTTGTGTCGTTTGCGGTGCGTTGATGCTAGCCGCAACCCCCGACTCGTTGAGTAGTGCGCTGGGTTTGACCAGTACGATATCTGCCGGCAGGTTAGGCAGCATTTGCTGTAGGACGCGTACCGTGGTGGGGTGTGGGTGACCTATCGCGATGGCCGATCCGTTGCGTCGTGCCAGTTGTATCGCACGATTGAGTTGCGCCCGGATGGCGCTTTCGTTCTGCGCGTCGTCGAGGAAGACCTTACGCTTGATCACCTTTACGCCAGTACCCTGGGCGGCGTTGCTCACCTGGCTGTGCGCGATGGTGACGCTATCGAGGAAATAAAGGAAGTGGTATTGCTCCAACGCGCGCATCACCTTCTGCATGCCGGCCAGGTTGGAGGTCATGGCGCTACCCATATGGTTATTCATGCCGACGGCATAGGGGACGTTATCGACCGCCTGGCGGATGATGCGTTGGATCTCCGCCTCGCTCATGGTGGGTTGTAGCGTGTTGCGCTCTAAGGGCTGTTTACTGAGTGGTGCCATGGGCAGGTGGATCAGGATTTCACGTCCTTGGGCATGGGCGCGCAGCGCCATCTCGCGGGCGTGAGGGGCATTGGGTAGCACGGCGATGGTGATGGGTAACGGCAGTGCCAATACCTGCTTTTCTTCATGCGGACGGTAGCCGAAATCATCGATGACGATGGCGAGTTTACCGGCCTGCGCCGGTGCGGCCAACGCGCTGCACAGCAGCGCGAGTGAAGTCAGTCGGATCAGTGAGCGCAAGGCCTATTCCTTCTCTGCTATAGGCGTATTGGCGGGCGTTAACGCCCTAACCATGGCCGCGGGTTAACCGCCTGCCCCTGGCGGCGGATCTCAAAGTAAAGGGCCGACTGCCCCTGCCCGCCGCTATCGCCGACCAGCGCAATCGGCTGCCCGGCCTTGACCTGTGCACCGACGTTAACCAGCGCACTCTGATTGTAGCCGTATAGGCTCATGTCGCCTTTGCCATGCTCGATTACCACGACCAGGCCATAACCCTGTAACCAATCGGCCAACAGTACACGGCCATCGGCGATGGCGTGGACCTCGCTGCCCTCTGGGGCGGCGATAACCATTCCCTTCCAACGCAGCTCGCCCTGTAGCGGCTCGCCGAAGCCATGGATGACGCGGCCTCGTACTGGCCAGATAGCCTGGCCGGCCGGCCGTCCCAGACCGCCGGTACGCGCCAATAGCGCGCGCTCACTCTCGCTGGGTTTATAGGTCGTGCCCTTCTTCTTGGCTTGGGCCTCTTTGGCTTTCATCTCGGCACGTACACGTGCGGCCTCACGCGCCTCACGCTCGGCGCGTGCGCGTGCTTCGCGTTCGGCACGTGCGATCTTGTCGCGTAGGCGAGCCTCGTTCTGGCGCAATTCGTCCAGCTGTTGCTGATCCTTGGCTAGCGAGCTCTCCAGCGCGCTCAGCGTCTTCTGGCGGCTGGCACGCGCCTGCTGCAACAGTTGCTGCGCCTCCTGCTGGGTGGTCAATACCGCTTTCTGCTTGATCTTGGCGCTTTCCAGCTCACGCTTCTGCTGGCTGAGATCGGTGCGAGTCTCTTGCAGGGCGGCGATATTCTGCTGGCGGGCGGTGTTGAGGTAGCCAAAGTAGGCGAGTAGGCGTTCGCTGCGCTGACTTTCTTCACCGTTGAGCAATACCTGCATACCGGTGTGCTTGCCGAGGCGGAACGCGATGTCGAGCTGCCGTGCCAAGAGCTCGCTCTGACCGTTTTCTTTGCTTTGTAGCTTACGGATGGAGGCATTGAGCGCGGTGATGCGCTGATCCAGCTTGCTAAGCTCGGCCTGGGTATCGTGCAAGGCACGACCTGCCTGGGCTATCTGCTTTTCTTGGGCTTTGAGTTGATCTTGCAAGGCGGCGCGTTGTTGCTGCTGCTGTTTGACACTCTTCTCTTTGGCCGCGATATCTTGCTGGATAGATTGCAGTTGCTGCTTGTTGCTGTCCGCCGCTAAAGCTGCGGTGGGGAACAGTGTGCTGCCGGCGAAGAGGACGCCGGCACAGACCATGGACAGGCGCGAGAGACGACAACGCACCTGCGCCGCCAGTGTGGTGGCGCAGGTGTCATTCCCGGCGGACGGCACGACGTCCAGGCGAGTTATGCAAAACAGATCGTTTCCCCTCATGGGGATCGATTATTTCACGATGAACAGCGGCTTGCCAGTCATCTCTGCCGGGACATTCATGCCCATCAGGGTCAGCATCGTCGGCGCGATATCAGACAGCTTGCCCCCTTCGACCGCTTCAGCCTGTTTACCGATATAGATCAACGGGACAGGTAGGTTCGTGTGGGCGGTGTACGGCTGGCCGCTTTGCGGGTCACGCATCAGTTCGGCGTTGCCGTGGTCGGCCGTGATTAACAGCTGGCCCTCGGCCTTCTGTACCGCTTCGACAACCTGACCGATGCAGGCATCCAGCGCTTCTACGGCCTTCACCGCGGCATCGTAGACACCGGTATGGCCGACCATGTCGCCGTTCGGATAGTTACAGATAATGGTGTCGTACTGACCGCTACCGATAGCGGCAACCAGTTTCTCGGTCAGCTCGGCGGAGCTCATCTCCGGCTGTAGATCGTAGGTTGCCACTTTCGGGGAGTTGATCAGAATGCGAGATTCGCCTTCGAAGGGCGTCTCGACACCACCGTTATAGAAGAAGGTGACGTGCGCGTATTTTTCGGTTTCGGAGATACGCAGCTGGGTCTTGTTGTGCTTCATCAACCACTCGCCCAGCGTGTTGGTCAGTGAGGCAGGCGGGTAAGCGCACTCGCTCTGAATGTCGGCGGCGTACTCGGTCAGCATGACGAAGCTGCCCAGCTGTACGGTCTTGTGACGGGCAAAGCCATCGAAGTCGGCATTCACGAAGGCACGGGTGATTTCGCGCGCACGGTCGGCACGGAAGTTCATGAAAATCAGTGCATCACCGTCTTGCATCGCGGCATCGGCTTGGCCAGCGGCGCGGATTACGGTCGGCTTGACGAACTCATCATTTTCGCCACGAGCGTAGGCGGCCTGCAGGCCATCGATGGCGTTATCGGCCTGGAACTCACCCTTGGCTTCGCTCAGCAGGTCATAGGCCAGTTCGACGCGATCCCAACGGTTGTCGCGGTCCATGGCGTAGTAACGCCCGACCAGCGAGGCGATGCGACCCTTACCCAGGACGGCAAAGCGATCGGTGAATCGTTTCAGTGTTGATTCCGCACTACGCGGCGGGGTATCGCGACCGTCGAGGAAGGCGTGCAGATAGATCGCTTCGGCGCCACGCTGTGCGGCCAGCTCGACCATCGCCATGATGTGATCTTCGTGGCTGTGTACGCCGCCCGGAGACATCAGGCCCATGATATGTACTGCTTTACCTGCGGCGACGGCATTATCAACGGCGCGCGTCAGCACCGCATTGTTGAAGAAATCACCTTCTTTGATCTCTTTGTCTAAGCGAGTCAGGTCCTGGTACACGATACGACCAGCCCCGAGGTTGACGTGACCAACTTCGGAGTTACCCATCTGGCCATCCGGCAGACCGACATCGAGGCCGGAGGCTGAGATCAGCGTATGCGGATATTCGGCCCACAGACGGTTCATCACCGGACGCTTAGCATTCAGGATCGCGTTATCCTGCTGATCTTCACGGTAACCGTAGCCGTCAAGGATCACCAGAACCATCGGTTTTTTGGCGTTCGACATTACAACAACCTCATATGTTGATAAGTTCAAGAGTGAATAGCCGTGCACACACGGTGCAATTGCCCCTGCGGTGCCGATGAAGGTGAGGCGCCACAGGCGATGGTGAGACTCGCCCCAATATACACGGCTATTCCGTCGTGAATTAGCGTAATTTTACTACAATCCGTTGCCGCTTGGCTGTAGAAAAATCAAGAGAGCCCCTTTTGTGTCCTATCACGCCGCGAGGAGGGCAAGCGGTGAGGGGGAAATTTTCGCGCCAGGCCGCAGTTTCAGCGCCCGGCGCGTGCTAATCGGCTGTATTTGGAGCGAGGCGAAGGTATACTCTGTTCCCTTGATTTAGCCCTTTAACCGATTCGGGAGTAGTAACCCCCCATGCAAATGCAAGAGATTATGCAATTCGTCACGGCCCACCCTGTGCTGAGCGTGGCGTGGATTGTGCTGTTTGTTGCGGTTGTCGTCATGACGATAAAAAGCCGTTTCTCTAAGGTGAAAGATATCAGTCGCGGCCAGGCGACCCAACTGATCAACAAAGAGGACGCCGTCGTCGTCGATACCCGGACGCGTGACGAGTACCGCAAGGGGCACATCGCCAACTCCGTAAACCTGACGCCGAGCGAACTGAAGAGTGGCAGCTTTGGTGAGTTGGAGAAGCATAAGGCGCAGCCGGTGATCGTCGTGTGCGCCAATGGCATGACCTCTCGTCAATCCGGGGAGCATCTGGTTAACGCGGGTTTCGCCCAGGTATTTTCTCTGAAAGATGGTATTGCTGGCTGGCAGGGCGATAATCTGCCGTTAGCCCGCGGAAAATAAGCTGATATTGACTGAGGAGTCATCATGGCCAAGATTGAGATTTATACCAAAGCGACCTGTCCGTTCTGCTTACGCGCCAAGGCGCTGTTGACGGCTAAAGGGGCTGGGTTTGATGAAATCGCCATCGACGCGCATCCCGAGAAGCGTGAAGAGATGATTGCGCGCAGTGGCCGCACCACCGTGCCGCAGATCTTTATCGACGGGCGCCACATCGGCGGCTGTGATGACCTGCACGCATTAGATGCCCGGGGTGAGCTTGACCCACTGCTGTAACTGGCGTCGATGTTTAATCGGGATTAACCCATTAGTTAAAGATTAGGAAGCAACCATGTCTGAACAAAACAACACCGAAATGTCTTTCCAGATCCAGCGTATCTATACCAAAGACATCTCCTTTGAAGCGCCGAACGCACCGGCGATCTTCCAGAAAGAGTGGCAGCCGGAGGTAAAACTGGATCTGGACACGGCGTCCAGCCAACTGGCCGAAGGCGTCTTCGAAGTCGTTCTGCGCGTCACGGTGACGGCTTCCATGGGCGAAGAGACGGCATTCCTGTGTGAAGTTCAGCAGGCGGGTATCTTTACCATCTCGGGTATCGAAGGAACTCAGATGGCGCACTGCCTGGGCGCTTACTGCCCGAACATCCTGTTCCCGTATGCGCGTGAGTGCATCACCAACCTGGTCGCACGTGGCACCTTCCCGCAATTGAACTTGGCGCCGGTGAACTTTGACGCTCTGTTCATGAACTATCTGCAGCAGCAGGCCGGCGAAGAGCCGACTCAGGAAGCGTAATGACGACGCCCGCCGCTTCCATGGTGGTCATCGGTGCCGGCTCCTATGGCACCGCGTTGGCCATTACCTTAGCCCGTAACGGGCATCCGGTGGTGTTGTGGGGTCACGATCCGGCGCACATCGCGGCGCTGGAGGCGGCACGCTGCAACCAGGCCTTCTTACCGGATGTGCGTTTCCCCGACAGCTTGGCGTTAGAGACCGATCTGGCACAGGCATTGGCCGCGAGCCGTGATGTATTGGTGGTGGTACCGAGCCATGTCTTTGGCGATGTGTTGCGTCAGCTTCGTCCTCATCTGCGTCCGGATGCACGTCTGGTTTGGGCGACGAAGGGGTTGGAGGCGGAGACCGGGCGTTTGTTGCAAGACGTGGCTCGCGAAGCGTTAGGGCCGGATATCCCGTTAGCGGTGATCTCCGGGCCTACCTTTGCCAAGGAGTTGGCCGCCGGGATGCCGACGGCGATTGCCGTCGCCTCGCAAGATATGGCCTTCGCTGAGGATTTACAGCACCTGTTGCATTGCGGTAAGAGCTTTCGCGTCTACCTGAATCCCGATTTTATCGGGGTGCAACTGGGGGGGGCGGTGAAGAACGTCATCGCCATCGGTGCCGGGATGTCGGATGGTATCGGCTTTGGTGCCAATGCGCGTACCGCGCTGATTACGCGTGGTCTGGTCGAGATGAGTCGGCTGGGCGTTGCGCTCGGCGCCGATCCTGCCACCTTCATGGGGATGGCCGGGCTGGGTGACTTGGTATTGACCTGTACCGACAATCAGTCGCGTAACCGCCGCTTCGGTATCATGCTGGGGCAGGGGATGGGCGTCGAGGAGGCGCAGGCGCAGATCGGCCAGGTGGTCGAGGGGTATCGCAATACCAAAGAGGTGATGTCGCTGGCACAGCGCCATGGCGTCGAGATGCCGATCACCGAGCAGATCTACCAAGTGTTGTACTGTCATAAGAACGTCCGTGAGGCCGCCCTCTCGTTGTTAGGGCGCGCCAGTAAGGACGAAAACGCCCGCTGAGCGCCGTTTAGGTATCCGCCGTATCGGCGGATACCGCATCCTTTCATCCTAGGGGTGTGAATCAGGTCGGGATTATCGCTATCCTCTTCTTGACCGCGCGCGCCCCTGTCTGATTAATTAATAACGTAATTCATTATCCGATCCTCTCCATTTCCCTCTCCTGTGAGTGTCTGGCGTCGGCGGTCGCTGCCATGTGGCCGCATGCGTTCCATTACCTGGAGGACGGGGGATAGCACGAGGATCGCTTTGTAAGGCCGGGGTATCGCCGGCAACGAGGAGGGGAGCATAAACATGTCGACAGAAGAATTGGCGCTCATCTGGCATAACATCAAGATGGAGGCGCGCGGGCTGGCGGAGTGTGAGCCGATGTTAGCCAGCTTTTTCCATGCCACGTTACTGAAGCATGAGAATCTGTCTGGCGCGTTGAGCTACATCCTGGCGAATAAGCTGGCCGATCCGATCATGCCGGCGATCGCCATTCGAGAGGTGGCGGAGGAGGCTTATCGTGCCGATCCTTGCATGGTGGACTATGCCGCGCGCGATATCCTGGCGGTGCGGCAACGCGACCCGGCTGTCGATAAATACTCCACCCCCTTGTTATACCTGAAGGGGTTCCATGCGCTACAGGCGTATCGTATCGGTCATTGGTTATGGCGCCAGGAGCGACGAGCCTTGGCCATTTATTTACAGAATCAAATCTCTGTGGCGTTCGGCGTGGATATTCACCCGGCGGCCCGTATCGGCTGTGGCATCATGCTGGATCATGCCACCGGTATCGTCATCGGTGAGACGGCGGTGGTGGAGAACGATGTGTCGATCTTGCAGTCGGTTACCCTGGGGGGGACGGGCAAGGAGTGTGGCGATCGCCATCCTAAGATCCGTGAGGGGGTGATGATCGGTGCCGGCGCTAAGATCTTAGGTAATATCGAGGTAGGCCGTGGTGCCAAGATCGGTGCGGGTTCGGTCGTGTTGCATGCGGTGCCGGAGCACACGACGGTGGCTGGCGTGCCGGCGCGCATTGTCGGTCGACCGGAGAGCGACAAACCCTCGATGGATATGGATCAGCGCTTCAATGGTAATAGCCACGGCTTCGAGGATGGCAGCGGTATTTAAGCGTGTCTTAGGCGCGCCGGATCGGATAGCGAGGGCGGTCAGTGACCGCCCTTGGCATTACTCGCGCAGTAGGGCACCGGCATAGCCAAGTTGACGCCAAGCCTCGTAGACCACGACGGAGACGGCATTAGACAGGTTCATGCTGCGGCTGCTGGCCAGCATGGGAATACGGATCTTTTGCTGCGCCGGCAGGTTGTCCAAGATCGTGGCGGGCAATCCACGTGTTTCCGGACCGAACAAGAGATAATCGCCAGCCTGGTAGCTGACCGCGCTGTGAGCGGGAGTACCCTTGGTTGTCAGGGCAAACAGGCGTTGTGGACATTCGCTGGCGAGAAAGGTCGCATAGTCGTGATGGCGGCGGATGTCGGCGAACTCATGGTAATCCAGGCCGGCGCGGCGCAGTCGCTTGTCGTCCCAGGTGAAGCCCAGCGGCTCGATCAGGTGGAGATGGAAGCCCGTGTTGGCACATAGGCGGATGATATTACCGGTATTGGGTGGAATTTCAGGTTCGAAGAGTACGATGTTCAGCATTGGCGCCCCCAGAGTTCAGGGGGCGCAGTATAACGCAGAGTGTTAGGCTTTGCCCACGCCGCTACGACTGGAGAGGGGTAGCCAGAGCGTCAGACGTAGCCCACCTAATGGACTATCTTCGGCCCTAACCCAGCCGTGATGCTGCTCGACCACGGTAGAGACAATGGCCAGTCCCAGCCCGGTACCACCGGATTCGCGATCACGCGCCTCATCGGTACGGTAGAAGGGGCGGAAGATTTGCTCACGATCCTGTGGGGCAACGCCGGGGCCATCGTCATCCACATGGATAGTGATCCCTTGTTTGTCACAGCTGAAATGGATCACGATGTGGCTATTGGAGTAGCGCAGCGCGTTACGCACGATATTCTCGAATGCGCTATCCAGTGCCGCATGGCTGCCAAACAATGGCCATGGGCCGGGAGGCGTTGGTACCTCCAGTTTTTTACCGCGTTGCTCTGCTTCGAAGCGGGCATTGTCTAGAACATCGGACCATAGTTCATCGGCACGCAATGGTTCGCGATCCAATTCGGTCTTGTGCTGGTTGCGCGATAGGGCTAACAGATCGTTGATCATGCTATCTAGGCGCTGAGCCTCGGTCTCGATGCGCGCCAGCTCGCTGTATTCACCATGGCGTCGCCGCATCAGGGCGGTGGCCAATTGCAGGCGGGTCAGCGGCGTGCGCAGCTCGTGCGAGATGTCGGAGATCAGGCGCTGTTGCGCCTTAACCATTCCTTCAAGTGCACTCACCATCTGGTTGAAGCTGACGCCGGTCGCCAAGAACTCCTGGGGTCCAGACTCCAGTTCAGGATGCTGGCGCAGATTGCCGCTGGCAACTTCATCGGCCGCCATCTTCAGCTTGCGGGCTGGGCTCGCCAGACTCCAGGCTAACCACAGCAACAGCGGCGAACTGATCAGCATAGTGACCAGCAATAGCAGTAACGGACGGTCGAAGAGCAGATTGACGAAGTCAGATTGCGGGCTATTGGCCGGGCGTAGCAGATATAGCTGGTAGTTATCCTCGCCATCACGGATGGGGAAGGGGCCGAGGATCTCGACACGACCATATTTTTTCTTCTTCGGATGATCGGCGTTATCGGATTGGCCGATGAAGTTACGCACGATCTGCATCTCGTTGCGTTGGGCTCCGATCACACGCCCCTCGCTAGTCACCAGCAGCAGGCGTTGGCCCGGCGGTGACCATTTATCGATAGCGCGGAATAGTCGACGCCACCACAGTAGGTCGTTGGGAGGATCGACGGCCAATTCGGCTTCGACATGCTGCTCCAGCATGATGCCCTGGCGCCGTTCACTGTCCAGCAGGCTGGTGATCTGGCGCGAGTCGAGCTTGGGGAGCATCAGCACCACCATCAACACCAGGGCCAGCGTCAGCCAGAAAATGGCAAAAATACGCGCCGTTAGGCTATTGATCATGAAACGGATACCATCAGATAGCCGCGTCCGCGCAGCGTTTTAAACCATGGCTGACCGTCCTGGCGCTCCGGAAGTTTGCGGCGAAGGTTAGAGATATGCATGTCGATGGCGCGATCGAAGGGCGTTAGCCGCTTACCTAAAACTTCTTGGCTGAGATGTTCGCGCGAGACGACCTGCCCCAAATGCTGCGCTAACAGGTATAGCAGGGTGAACTCGGTACCGGTGAGCTCCAGTGGCTGGCCATCGAAACTGGCTTCTTGGCGCCCAGGATTCAGTTGTAAGCGGTCGACCTGAAGGATCGGTGCTCCATTATCGCCGTTTTGCTGCTGTTCGTTCCAGCTGGAGCGGCGCAGGATAGCGCGGATACGTGCTACTAACTCCCTATCGTTGAACGGCTTAGGAAGATAGTCGTCGGCGCCTAATTCCAATCCGAGGACACGGTCGAGTTCACTGCCGCGGGCGGTGAGCATAATGACCGGGGTCTGATGATGTTGACGCAACTCTTTTAAGGTATCGATACCGTTTTTCTTCGGCATCATGACATCCAGCAGTAGTAAGTCGATGCTGGCGTCCAGCATGGCTAAGGCCTGCTCACCATCGTGAGCGACGATAACTTCAAATCCTTCAAGATCAAGCAGTTCCTGAAGAAGCGACGTCAGTTCGCGATCGTCATCAACCAGTAAAATCTTATTCATTGGGTGTTACCTCCTGACGCAAAATACGATATCAAATGCCGCTAATCCATGACTTTACTTAGTTTTACATCCCCTGACGCATGTTTTCAGCTGCGCGGGTAGACTGCACTACATCGAATCAATGAGCGAGCCGGTACATAGGAGTGAGAGATGCAAAAGACTGCAACCCTGACCATGGCCGCTTTGCTTACGCTGACCAGCGTCGCTGTCTCTGCCAATGAGGGTGAGCAGATTAGCCGTTGGCATCAGGGCAGCGACATGATGCAACAGAGTATGGACCATAACCATATGTTTGATGGTGTGAGTCTGACAGAGCATCAACGCCAGCAAATGCGGGATTTGATGCAGACGGCGCGCCACGGTTTTTCGAGCGTGAATCTGCATGATATCGAAGCCATGCATCGCCTGATGACCGCAGAAAAGTTTGATGCCAGCGCGGTGAGAGCGTTGGCAGAGAAGATGGCACAGGAGAGTGTTGATCGCCAGGTTGAAATGGCTCGTATCCGTAACCTGATGTTTAACCTCCTGACGCCGGAACAGAAGGCCCAGTTAAATGCACGTTATCAGCAGAGAATCGCCGGTTGGCAGCAGCAGATAGCGTACATGCAGAATACTTCTGCCCAGAAGTAGTGTACGACCGAGTAGCACCCTGTTTTTCCTTGCCATAGACACCATCCCTGTCTTCCCCCACATGATGTGGGGGTTTTTTTTATCTCTTGTTTATCCTTCTTCCCTCATCGATCGCTGAGGTATTGATCATCGTTCGTCACCATGGTATTCATGCGAGCGTCACGAGATCGTGAACGCCCCTCGTCAGCATCAATATAATCACTTTCTTGTATATTAATTGTTTATTATACAAAGTTACATTTTATGATATATTGTAATATTAATCGTATGATGAATTTATCTTTAATCTTACTTTATGGGAAAGTAGACGAGTAACACGTGTTTGTCGGTTTTGAGAGTATCTAGCAGACGTGGCTATTTGTTGGCCGGTATGTGGGGTGGCTATTATCTCTACCGAGATGGCATTGATGTGTTACATGTCTAAGTTTAGTCAATGCTTATTAAAAAACTACTCGGTTGGCAGCAATGTGATTTTGCTAGCTATAAGATGGTAGCGCAACGCTATGGGTATAGTGCGGAATCTGCGCCAGACTATATTGAATTCATGATTAACTATGGGGCGAAATTTAATTTTATTGCCTATTATCATCATGGCGAGATAGTTGCGGCAGCTTGTATTGATAATGGATGGTTGGTTAATGATTTCAAAAATAATAATAAATCTATTGTCGGCTTACCGCTGCCGGTATCGGGAATTGTGTTACCGATGCGACGTGATGTATTTTGTTGTGCACCCTTTAAGGCGCGTTGCTTGAGTGGTGATTACCCCTACTCATTGAATATTACTAAAAAATTTTCTAAGCGTCTGGAAGCGATAGCAAAAAAGATCCCCGATTTCTCTAAAAAAACACAGCAGACTCGACGTCGTGAAATAAAAAAATTTCAGCAATCTGGTGGTGCTTTTATCGATATTAGCACTATCTCTGCTGATGTACTGCTAGATAGTTATGATGCGCTACTTAAAAAGCGTTGGGGACAAGGTGTTACAAACTTGGCGATGAATCAGGCGTTCTTTCGGCGATTTCAGCACTGTTTTTATGGCGATATCGCTACGTTAAATGGGCAAATCATCGGCATCCAACTATTGCTTAAAACAGAGTCCGTCAGAGGTATCTTTGTCGATTTTATCAACATTGGTTACGATGTTACCTGCGAGCACCCCCTCGGCACCATGTTGATGTGGCGTAATATTGAGCGCGTCGCCGAATTAGGTGCCGATGTGAAATACTCCTATGGTTTTATGTCGGGTGAGTACAAGAAACGCTGGTGCGTTCCTCGTCTCCTATCCCGAGTCATCTTTTAAGACAAAAATATTGCTATGAAGCGGCTGGTGTGGCGTCTCCATGATTTTTCCTCTGGATAGCCATACCCGCTTGCCTGTTGATCGGTATAGTTCCGTCCACGACTTTCTCACCGGCTTTTCGCTTGTTATTTTTACATCGACATGGCTGAGCCTCTCCATTCAATTGGGGTGACCCATTTCATAGCGCTGAACACCCGTGTTGTCGGGTCGGTCGCGTGACGGGGCTGGCGCAGTGTGGGCCAAATCTTGGGTTTTCGATGAGCTGCCTTTTTTGCTGTGCAATTCGCTATACTGGTCGGCTAATCGCAAATACTATTTTTGGGTGGATCTATGCATCAGCAATATGCACGACTGGTCAAGGTTGCGGCATTAGCCGCGACAGTGACAGCCACAATCCTGCTGATTTTTAAAATATTGGCCTGGTGGTACACCGGATCGGTCAGTCTGCTGGCCTCGTTGGTGGACTCACTGGTGGATATCGCGGCCTCGTTGACTAACCTATTGGTGATCCGTTACTCCCTGCAGCCAGCCGACGAAGACCATACCTTTGGTCACGGTAAGGCGGAGTCGTTGGCGGCGTTGGCACAGAGCATGTTTATCAGCGGTTCTGCACTGTTCCTGTTCCTAACGGGCTTCCAACACTTGATTAAGCCGGCGCCGTTGCACGATCCCGGTGTCGGGATCTGGGTAACGGCTTTCGCCTTGATCAGCACCATGTTGCTGGTGACCTTTCAGCGCTGGGTGGTGCGTAAGACTCAGAGTCAGGCGGTGCGGGCGGATATGCTGCATTACCAGTCTGATGTGCTGATGAATGGGGCGATCCTGATTTCGTTGGGGCTGAGTTGGTATGGTGTGACCTGGGCCGATGCCATATTTGCGTTGGGAATTGGGGTCTATATTCTCTATAGCGCCTTGCGTATGGGCTATGAGGCGGTGCAGTCGTTGCTTGACCGAGCATTGAGTGAAGAGGAGCGTAGACTGATTGTCTCGTTGATCCATCGTCATCGTGACGTATTGGGGTTGCATGATCTGCGTACCCGTCAGTCTGGGCCGACCCGTTTTATTCAGTTACATATTGAGATGGACGATGCGCTGCCGCTGGTAGAAGCTCATGCTATTGCCGATCGGGTTGAGCATGATCTATTGCAACACTTTCCCGGTGCAGATGTGATCATTCACCAAGATCCGACCTCGGTGGTGCCCCTTGAACAAAAAGGGCGATGGGAGTGTTAAAAAATATCAGTTTGTGAGCCGGATTACAGCACTGCTATTTTTTTTACACAGTAAAATATTTACCATGTGTGGACTGACCTGAATCAATTCAGCTTGATTACTTTGCTATAATATTACACAGTAATCGACTAATGTGTTCATTTTCTGTACCAGAAGGCGGGGCCTGGGCCGGTGTTGCGGGTACCGGGCAGCGTGAGGGCGTTGGCTACCGTCGTATGCGGTGGTCGAGCCAGCGTTATACGCGCCAATCCACTCCATTTCTAAGAAATAGTATCCACAAGCTCAGAGGTAGTCATGATCAAAAAAATCGGTGTTTTGACCAGTGGCGGTGATGCGCCGGGCATGAACGCGGCCATCCGCGGTGTCGTGCGTGCAGCCTTGTCCAAAGGGTTAGATGTGTATGGCATCCATGATGGCTACCTCGGTCTGTATGAAGGACGTATTGAGCAACTGGATCGCTATAGCGTCTCCGATGTGATCAACCGTGGCGGTACTTTCCTCGGCTCTGCACGTTTCCCGGAGTTTCGCGATGAGAAAGTGCGGGCGCAAGCGGTGGAGAATATGCGTAAGTTTGGCCTGGATGCCCTGGTCGTCATCGGTGGCGATGGCTCTTATATGGGAGCCAAGCGTCTGACTGAGATGGGCTTCCCTTGTATCGGCCTGCCGGGCACCATCGATAATGACGTGGCTGGGACGGACTACACCATTGGTTATTTCACCGCGCTGGAGACCGTTGTGGAGGCGATCGACCGCCTGCGTGATACGTCATCCTCTCACCAGCGTATTTCCATCGTGGAAGTGATGGGCCGCTACTGCGGCGACTTGACCCTGGCTGCGGCGATTGCGGGTGGTTGCGAATACATCGTGTTGCCGGAGGTGGAGTTTAAGCGTGAGGACTTGGTCGAAGAGATCAAGGCGGGTATCACCAAGGGTAAGAAACATGCCATCGTCGCGATCACTGAGCATATCTGTGATGTTGATGAGTTGGCTAAGTTTATTGAGCAGGAAACCGGCCGTGAGACGCGCTCGACGGTTTTGGGCCATATTCAGCGCGGCGGTGCGCCGGTCGCCTATGACCGCATCTTAGCCTCGCGAATGGGCGCTTACTCCATTGAGTTGCTGTTACAAGGATATGGTGGCCGTTGCGTCGGTATCCAGAACGAAAAACTGGTACATCACGATATCATCGATGCAGTGGAAAACATGAAGCGTCCGTTTAAGGGCGATTGGCTGGATACGGCTAAGATGTTGTTCTAACTTCAGTCTTACCGCTGACCGTTTTATCAGCCTCGCCTCGGCGGGGCTTTTTTATGTTGACGCTGGGCCGTGCCGATACGCTGATTACGGCGTGGGGACGGAATAAAAAAAACGGCGCCCGTGAGGGGCGCCGTTTATTATCGCGTAGATGACGTACGGGCGACTTAGGCCTGTGCGGCTTCGGCGGCAGCACGTACGATGGTCGCGAAGGCATCAGCTTTCAGCGAAGCGCCGCCAACCAATGCACCATCGATATCCGGCTGTTTGAACAGATCGGCAGCATTGGCCGCGTTGACGGATCCACCGTACTGGATGATGACTTCCTGGGCGGCTTCCGCATCGTGTTTTGCGATGTGGTCACGGATGAACTTATGCACGGCCTGAGCCTGCGCCGGCGTAGCCGATTTGCCAGTACCGATAGCCCAGATGGGCTCATAGGCAATGACCGCACCTTTGAAGACTTGGGCGCCCATGCTCTTCAGTACGGCATCCAACTGACGCGCACAGACTTCTTCGGTCTTACCGGCTTCGTTTTCTGCTTCGGTTTCACCGATGCACAGAACCGGGATCAGACCAGCTTCTTTCAGCGCGGCGAATTTTTCAGCGATGAAGGTATCGCTCTCTTTGTGATAGGTACGACGCTCGGAGTGGCCGATGATGATGTATTTCGCACCGACATCTTTCAGCATGGCGGCAGCGGTTTCACCGGTGAATGCGCCGGAGGCATTGATGCCGACGTCCTGGGCACCGAGAGCGATACGGCTACCGGCCAGCTCATGAGCGGCCATATCCAGATACACGGTCGGCGGTGCGATAGCGACGTCACAGCCCGCGACATCGCTCAGCTCGGCGCGCAGCGCGGCGACCAGTTCGTGAACCATGTGGCGGCTACCGTTCAGTTTCCAGTTACCCATAACGAGTGGTTGACGCATTTTCTTTCCTCCAATTGGGAAACACATAATCGAAATCAATTTGCCTCATCGGCATATTCTGTCTGACAGTATAAAAAATTGCGCGTCAGACGCTTTGTTTTCCATCATTAAATGCCTATGGATTTTGGGGATCAGCATCCTCTGATAGTGCTAGCTTAATCGGTTCAACAGCGAATGTAATGCCTTTTTCTCCGCTATCTGCTACCACATAGCGTAAGGAACCATCCTGTTGACTGTAGTAGGCGTGGTTTTTACCACGGCTCAATAGCTGTGTGGCTTTTTCCAGGCTTTGCTGTGCCGAGAGCGTGGGTGAGAAGCTTTGCATAATGGCTGCAATATAACGGATAGCCAGTTGCCGATCGGTACTGTCCGCCCCATTCTTGGCCTCCCGTTTCCCCTTCTCTCGCGTGTTGTTTACCTCGGCGTCGCTCTCAGGCAGATAGGTGATCTGTAGGCTCTTGATCTTCCCTGTCCCCTTCTCTAACACCACGGAGGAGTAAATCGCCTGATTAATACGCGTTGCGGCCCGGGTTAGCGGCAGATCCTCATCCTGTACGCTGATGGCGCGATACTCTGCCAAGGGGAGCATCGGAAAGTCTTGATTATAGCGTGTGCGGAAGCTAACCAGGGTAAGATCGAAGGTCGGTGCACCGGGTAAGAGATAGGCGGCGGTCGATGACTCGGGGGCCGGATCGGACGAGGCGGCGTCGCTGGCAGCGGGCAGGCTGGCCAGCAAGAGGATGGAGAGTAGGGCGATTCGCAGCATGCTCATAATCCAGTAAACGGCAGGTAACGATCCGAGGGATGATTAAAGCGTTTTATGACCATGTTTGTCAAAAAGCCGCGTAAAAATTCCGCTGAAGAGCGGGGGGGATCGGGTACACTGCGGCGCTCTGTTGGCTGAACCAAATGATAAAAGGATGGCGCATGGGCTTACAACAGTGGTGCTTCTCGCTACGTGGCCGCTTGGGGCGACAAGCGTTTTGGGCTTGGATGGGGATCTGGTTGCTGCTCTTGCTGGTGTTATTTTCGCTAGCGGGTGCAGGGATGCTTCCACTCCAGGCGGCTGCCTTTTTATTGGTCTTGTCATTATGGCCGACGGCGGCGGTATGGGTGAAACGCCTGCACGATCGCAACAAGTCCGGCTGGTGGGCCTTGCTGGCGGTGTTAGCCTGGATGTTGGCCGCCGGTAACTGGACGATGTTGGGGCCGGTGTGGGTTTGGGCCTTGGGACGCTTCTTGCCGTTGCTGATCTATATCATGCTGATATTAGACTGCGGCGTCTTCGCCGGTACGGCGGGGGATAACCGTTATGGTCCACCGGCAGTGGCGGTGAACTGGCGCCGTTTTGGCGGCTAACGGCGGGGATTCAGGGATCGCCCGCCGCTGAGTACGCTTACCAATAATGCTCGCTGGTGACGTGACCTGGCTTACGACGCAGATGCTTACGCATGGCGCGCGTTTCTTTCAGTACCTGTTGTGTGTCGCGAACCATTTGCGGGTTACCGCACAGCATCACATGGCTCTCTTCGGCGTTAATCGGTAGGCCGACGGCGGCCTCTAAGGCCCCGTTGGCGATCAAGGCGGGAACCCGGCCTTGGAGGGCGCCAGCAGCGGCTTCACGGCTAATGACGGGCTGGATACGTAGCTTGCCATGATAACGTTGCACCAGCTGCTGCATGCGAGGAAGGTAGCTGAGATCGGCCGCATGGCGCACCGCATGCACCAGTACCAGATGCTCGAAACGATCCAGATCCCGCCCTTCCTCCAGCATCGAGAGGTACGGGCCGAGCGCGGTACCGGTGGCCAGCATCCAGAGGATCTTACTGTCCGGCACCTCATCCAAGACGAAGAAGCCGTTGGCCTCATCGCTGATCAGTAGGGTGTCACCCGGTTGCAGCGCCGCTAAGCGTGGGCTGAGTAGTCCATCCGGGACGGTGACCAGATAAAACTCCAGCGTATCGCTACTCGGTGGGTTAACGAACGAATAGGCACGTTGGATACGCTCATCGCCAATATCCATGCCCAGCTTGCCGAACTGCCCCGCTTGAAACGGCTTGATCGGAGCTTGCAGCTGAATGCTAAACAGTTTATCGGTCCAGTGCTGAACCTGCGTAATGGTACCCGTTACCCATTCGGCCATATGTTAATCACTCCCGGGAGGTTATGCGGTAGGCGCAGCGACGTGAGTCGCTGATGATGTGCTCTACGCGTTCAATGTGATACTCGGAGCCTAGCAGGCGGTTAAGCAGGCGTAGCTCGGAGTGGCACAGCTTACCGCAGGTATTGGCGGCGATGCCAATGGGACAGTGGTTCTCGACCAATACCACCGCATTATTTTCGAACTCAACCTCGGCCATATAGCCATCGCTTTGACGTAGGCGAGCCAGCGCGCGGAAGCGTTCTTCGCCCTCGGGATGCTGTGCTAACTCATTGGCGTAACGGGTATAGAGGGCATCTTCACGGATTTCGAGCAGCTGTTCGACGCCTTGGTTGCCGAACAGTTTCTGTGTCCCCTCCAATAGGGTGCGGGAGAGATCGCGGTGACGGTCGGGAAATTGGGCATGTCCCTTGCTGGTCAGCGACCAGAAGCGGGTAGGGCGACCGACCTTGGTGCGCGACTCCTCATAACAAACCAATTCCCGTTGTTCGAGTTGCTGCAAATGCTGACGTACCCCCATGGTAGTGATGGCGATGCGCTCCGCCAACATTTTGGCCGACTGCGGACCCAGACTCTTTAGCTGCAACAAGATTAATTCGGGTGTCTTCATGGCACAGATCCTTGTGGTAAGCGAGACATTGATAATCGACTGAGTTTAATAATTTATAAAACTCCATTAAATGATAAATATTCTTTATTTTTAAACCTGTCGCAGAATCCCTTCCCGGCTGTCACATTTACTTTACGCTGACGGCGATCCGCGCTGCCAATAAAAATCAGGACAAAGCGCGACGTAGAGAACAAATTTTAGCTTTATCTGTTAGATTATGCGCCCGAATATGGTCATAGATTCCACAAATACATTATCTCTGTGGTTTATCACTCTGGTTAATAATGCGTTGGTAAGCGTAACATAATGAGAAAGCTAGAAAATTTTCATCTGCTGGTCATGTTGATCCTGCTGGTCGCCGTCGGTCAGATGGCGCAGACCATCTATGTGCCTTCGATCCCTGATATGGGGCATGATCTGGGTGTGCGTAGCGGCGCACTGCAAAGCGTGATGGCGGCGTATTTGCTGACTTATGGTGCCTCGCAACTGATCTATGGCCCGTTGTCCGATCGTGTCGGTCGTCGTCCCGTGATTTTGGCCGGGATGGGGATCTTCATGCTGGGGGCGTTAGCGGCGTTGCTCGCACCCAGTCTGCATATCTTGGTATTGGCAGCGGCTCTGCAAGGGTTAGGGACCGGGGTCGCGGGCGTGATGGCGCGTACCATGCCGCGCGATTTGTATAGTGGTACGGCATTACGTTACGCCAATAGCTTGTTGAATATGGGGATCTTGGTCAGCCCCTTACTGGCACCGGTGATCGGTGGCCTATTGGATGCCTTTATCAGCTGGCGGGCTTGCTTTGCCTTTCTGCTGTTGCTGTGTGCCGGTGTCGCTTACAGCATGTTCCGCTGGCTGCCGGAGACACGCCCGGCGGCGGCGGGCAACAGCAATCTGGTTACCAGCTATCGTCAACTGTTGGGGAGCGGTCAGTTTGTCTGCTACCTGATTATGCTGGTGGGGGGATTAGCGGGCGTGGCGGTGTTTGAGGCCTGCTCCGGGGTGTTGCTGGGTGGGGTACTGCATCTCAGTGGTATTGTGGTCAGCATCCTGTTTATTTTACCGATCCCGGCGGCTTTCTTCGGTGCCTGGTATGCGGGGCGTCCGGGGAAATCCTTCGCGACGTTGATGTGGCATGCGGTCTTTAGCTGCCTGCTAGCTGGGTTGCTGATGTGGATGCCGAGCTGGTTTGGGATCATTAATATTTGGACGTTGATCGTGCCGGCAGCCCTGTTCTTCTTTGGTGCCGGTATGCTGTTCCCGCTGGCGACCACTGGGGCGATGGAGCCTTTCCCACTGTTAGCCGGTGCGGCGGGTGCGCTCGTCGGTGGATTACAAAACGTCGGCTCAGGCGCGATGGCTTGGTTTTCCGCGTTATTACCGCAGAATAGTCAGTTCAGCCTGGGAATGTTGATGAGTGCCATGGCGGTGATGATCCTGCTGTGTTGGTTGCCCATCGCGCATAAGGTGCGTCAGCAGGGGCAGATCCTGTAACTCGCGGGGATGGCATTGAGCTTCGTGCTAAGCAGACGGCGCGCCATGGGCGCGCCGTTTTGTATCCCGATGATGTTACAGGATGATGTCACGGATCTGGGCGTCTTTCCGCTCCAGATAGTGAGTAGAGCGGATACGACGGATGGTGCGTGACTTGCCGCGGATCAATAGGGTCTCGGTGGTAGCGACGTTACCCTTACGGTAGATGCCGTCCAGCAGATCACCTTTGGTGATACCGGTCGCCGAGAAGATCACGTTATCGTTACGCGCCATGTCTCCCAGCGCGAGTACCTCGCCGGCACAGATACCCATCTGGGCGCAGCGCGCCAGCTCTTGCTCGCCTAGGCGACGATTCTCAGGCGTATCCCCCTTCACCTGATGACGAGCCAGCAGACGCCCCTGCATATCACCATCTAGGGCGCGGATCACGGCGGCGGAAACGACGCCTTCCGGGGCGCCGCCGATACCATACATCACATCGACTTCGCTCTCCGGCATACAGGTGAGGATCGACGCCGCCACATCGCCGTCGGGGATGGCAAAGACACGTACACCTAACGCCTGCATTGTGGCGATGTTCGCGTCGTGGCGTGGTTTCGCCAGGGTGATCACCGTCAGCTGGGATAGTGGTTTGCCCAGGCGATCGGCGATGTTGCGCAGGTTAGTCTCAAGCGGCAGAGTGAGATCGACGCAGCCTTTAGCCTGCGGGCCAACCACCAGTTTTTCCATATACATATCTGGGGCATGCAGGAATGTCCCCTTGTCGCCGACAGCCATCACGGCCAGCGCATTAGCCTGCCCCATAGCGGTCATGCGGGTCCCTTCGATAGGATCGACGGCGATGTCGACCTGATCGCCTTGGCCGCTGCCGACGCGCTCACCGATGTACAGCATCGGCGCCTCGTCGATTTCCCCTTCACCGATGACGATCTCCCCGTCGATATCGACCTGGTTAAGCATGATGCGCATGGCGTTGACAGCGGCGCCGTCGGCTGCATTTTTATCGCCGCGCCCCAACCACTTATATCCGGCCAGTGCCGCCGCTTCGGTGACGCGAGAGAACTCGATGGCTAATTCACGTTTCATGATGGTCCTGCAATGATGAGAATAAAATAAGCAATAAGATGACGGGGGGCGATTCTAACACAGAGCGGGTGAAACGTTTGCGTCGGAAAACCGCGCTAACCTTGACCAAAAATAAAAAAGGGGCGATTGCTCGCCCCTGGGTGACATGAGAATGGGGGGATCAGTCGTGATCTTCCCAGGCTTGGGCACGAGCGACCGCCTTCTTCCAACCGCTGTAGCGGTAATTACGCTCTACGGTTTCAATACCAGGGCGGAATTCGCGCTCGATACAGGCCTTGCTGCTCAACTCATCCAGATCGTTCCAGTAGCCGACAGCCAGACCCGCCAAGTAGGCGGCGCCAAGGGCGGTGACTTCCAGTACCTCCGGGCGCTCGACTCGGGTACCGAGGATGTCAGACTGGAACTGCATCAGGAAGTTGTTGGCGACCGCCCCGCCATCGACGCGCAGCGATTGCAGGCGGGTGTTGGCGTCAGCCTGCATCGCATCCAGCACATCACGTGTCTGATAGGCGATGGACTCCAGGGTCGCCCGGATGATGTGATTATTATTCACACCACGCGTCAGGCCGAAGATGGCGCCACGGGCGTAGGGGTCCCAGTAGGGGGCGCCTAGGCCGGTGAAGGCCGGTACCACATAGACGCCGTTGCTATCTTTGACTTTGGTCGCAAAGTACTCGGAGTCGGCGGCATCGTTGATCAGTTTCAGCTCATCGCGCAGCCATTGGATCGAGGCCCCTCCGATGAACACCGCCCCTTCCAGGGCATAGTTGACCTCGCCGCGCGGACCACAGGCGATGGTGGTCAGCAGGCCATGCTGTGACGGTACCGCTTCCTTACCGGTGTTCATCAGCAAGAAGCAGCCGGTTCCATAGGTGTTCTTCGCCATCCCCGGCTGAACACACAACTGGCCGAATAGCGCCGCCTGCTGGTCGCCGGCGATACCGGCGATAGGAATACGAGTGCCTCCTTTGCCGCCGATGTTGGTCTTGCCGTAGATCTCGGAAGAGGCGCGCACTTGCGGCAGCATGGCGCGTGGGATATCCAAGACCTCTAACATACGCTCATCCCAGTCCAGGGTATGGATGTTAAAGAGCATGGTACGGGAGGCGTTGGTGTAGTCGGTGACGTGTACCCGGCCCTGAGTCATCTTCCAAACCAGCCAGGTGTCGACGGTACCGAATAGGAGCTCGCCGCGCTTGGCACGTTCACGGGCTCCTTCGACGTGGTCCAGGATCCACTTTACCTTGGTACCAGAGAAGTAGGGGTCGACCACCAGGCCGGTATTGTGGCGGATGTACTCCTCCAGGCCGTCGCGCTTCAGTTGCTCGCAGATGTCGGCGGTGCGGCGGCATTGCCAGACGATGGCGTTGTAGACCGGTTTACCGGTCTCTTTTTCCCAGACGATGGTGGTTTCACGCTGGTTAGTGATGCCGATGGCGGCGATCTGATCGGATTCGATATCGGCTTTTGCCATCGCCTCGGTCAGGGTGGAGCTTTGGGTCGCCCAAATCTCCATGGGATCGTGTTCGACCCAGCCTGCCTTGGGGTAAATTTGCTCAAATTCGCGCTGAGATACGCTGACGATGTTGGCGTCATGATCGAGGATCACGGCACGAGAACTGGTGGTGCCCTGGTCAAGCGCGACAATGTATTTTTGTTGGGTTGTCATGGTCGTTATCCTGGGTTGATGTTTGGGGTACGGTTTGCGCTCAAAAACCGGGGAGTCTCCTCCCCGGAAACCTTATCAGGCTTTGGACTGCTCACTCTGCTTTTTCTCTTCATCGGCGGTGCAGACATCACACGGCAGATGGCGGCCGATCAAGGCACGGTAGCCGAAGGCACCCAGGCAGGCACCAACAATCGGGCCAACGATGGGGACCAGGAAGTAGGGGATGGTGCGCCCGCCGGTGAAGGCGATCTCACCCCAGCCCGCCATCCACGCGAAGGCTTTCGGTCCGAAGTCACGCGCAGGGTTCAGGGCGAAGCCCGTCAGGGGCCCCATCGCGGCACCGATGACGGCGATCAGCACACCGATCAGCAGCGGTGCCAGTGGGCCGCGCGGGATACCGTTGCCATCGTCGGTCAGGGCCAAGATCAGGCACATCAGAATGGCGGTGATGACGGTTTCTACTAACAGGGCTTGCCAGACGGTGATGTGTGGGTTCGGATAGGTCGAGAAGATCCCAGCCAGCGTCAGGCTTTCCTCGCTGCCGCGTACCATATTATGGGTCTGTTCATAGTCGATAAACAGGTTGTGATACAGAGCATAGACTAACGCGGCGGCACAGAATGCGCCGGCGACCTGAGCGATGATATAGGGGATCACTTTGCGGCGTTCGAAACAGGCGAACAGCCAAAGGGCGATGGTGACCGCCGGGTTGAGGTGAGCACCGGAGATGGCAGCCGTCAGATAGATGGCTAGCGCCACGCCCAGACCCCAGATAACGCTGATCTCCCAGAGGCTCAGGCTGGCACCAGCCAGCTTCATGGCGGCGACACAGCCACAGCCAAAGAAGATCAGCAGGGCGGTGCCCAGAAATTCGGCGATACACTGTCCTTTTAATGTCGTACTCGCTGTCTGGCTCATAACAAGGAATCCTGCGACGAAGAGGTGGAAGATAATTACCCGGTGTGAAAATGGAACACGTTACGTTGCGATGTGAATTTATCGTTAACGCGCGAAAACGAGAAATAGCGAAATTTAAATGTGTGTGTTTTGTCAAAAAAATGGTCGTTTTCGCTTATATTGTGTGACTTAGCCGCGCAACGTTTTGTGATCTGGCCACTGACGGAGATCACGGCGAGGGGCATTTGTTTCTTTTATGTTTGTTGGTAACTTTTTTTTAAATCGTTTATGACGGTGTAAAAGTGCGGGCGCCATAGCTGAATTTGTTACAGACTGGGACCCGGCCTAGACAGTAAGCAGTGGGCTACATACAATCGAGTCAATGAGGTTTGTGCGTTGGCCTGACGGCCTGCGCGGTGTGGGCGCCCATTAAGGATACGTTCGCCGTCGTTGCGGCGGCGTGCGTAACGGTAAGACGTACGCCTGGCTACTATTGAGGGGACAGATCATGTCATTTGAAGTATTTGAGAAACTGGAAGCGAAAGTTCAGCAGGCGATCGACACCATTACCCTGCTACAGATGGAAATCGAAGAGCTGAAGGATAAGAATAATCAGCTTAATCAGGAGGTTCAGCAGGCAGCGAGCAATCGTGAAGCATTGCTGCGTGAGAATGAACAGCTGAAGCATGAACAGGGTGATTGGCAGGAGCGCCTGCGTGCACTGCTGGGTAAGATGGACGAAGTGAACTGATCGTTTACCCTGGTAATGAAAAAGGCGCTCGGTGAGCGCCTTTTTGCTGCCATCATACGGCGATTATTCGAGATCCAGTGGCTCTTCCGCCAGGATGATGCCGGTATTGTCGGCATACAGATGGTCGCCGGAGAAGAAGGTGACGCCGCCAAAGTTGACGCGAATGTCGCTCTCGCCGATCCCCGCGCTGTCAGCGCCAGCGGGAATAGCCGCCATCGCCTGGATACCGATGTCGAGCTCCTCTAGGTCATCGACTTGACGCACCGCACCGTATACCACGATGCCTTCCCACTCATTTTGTACTGCCAGCCGTGCCAGTTCGGCGTTAATCAACGCACGCCGCACCGAGCCACCGCCATCGACGACGAGAACCCGGCCCCGACCGTTTTCTTCCAACAGATCGTAGAGCAGTCCGTTATCTTCAAAGCATTTGACCGTAATGATCTGGCCGCCAAAGGAAGAACGCCCACCGAAGTTGGAGAACAACGGTTCTACAACATTCACCTCTTCATGGTAAATGTCACATAGTTCGGAAGTATCGTATTTCATGGGTCCACGTCCGGTTGCCGCAGGAATGATCAGTATATCTCCTTAATGCGGTTGTTGGCAAAAGCGGCGATTATATGGCGCCGCCTACGCTCAGCGGCGCCTGGCCATCAGCTCAATACGGTACCGACGGCAAACAACAGATTGGTCAGCAACGCACCTTTGACCATATTTTCTAGCATCGGGCGCATCGCCTCTGGGGAACGCTGATGAAACACATAGCTGGCGTGGCGATAGAGCATCGGGATCGCTAGGACGAACAGCCAGCCAACCAGGCTGCGTAGATCCAACAGTGCGAACAGCGCCAGGCAGAGCACCGCACCACCGAGTAGCGCCACATGGTAATAGCGAGCGTTACGCGGCCCGAGGCGTACCGCCAGGGTGTTCTTGCCATTACGCGCATCGTTCTCAATATCGCGTAGGTTATTGATGTTCAGTACAGCGGCGGCCAACAACCCACAGGCTGTTGCCGGCAGCATGACCACCTGATCGAAGGTTCCGGCCTGGAGATAGTAAGTCCCCGCGACGCTTAGCCAACCGAAGAAGATCAATACCGAAATGTCGCCCAATCCCATGTAACCGTAAGGGCGAGTACCAACGGTGTAGGTGATGGCGGCGATGATAGCCATGAGGCCGAGTAGCAAGAATCCAATGATATCCTGGGGTTTTTGGCAGGCGACGGCGATTAACGCGACGCCGGAGACAATGGTCAACAGGACGGTAATGATCAGGGCGCGTTTCATCTGTGCCTGGGTGATCACGCCTTTCTGCATGCCACGCAATGGCCCGATACGCTCTGGGGTGTCGCTGCCTTTGATGGCGTCGCCATAGTCGTTGGCCAGATTGGAGAGGATCTGCAACAACGCGGCGGTCAGCAGCGCCAACAGGGCGATAGCGAGGCTAAAGGTATGTTGCCAGGCGGCGATGGCCGAGCCGGTGACAATCGAGGCCAGAGCCAACGGCAGCGTGCGCAGACGCAGACTTTCTAGCCAGGCACGCGGCCGGCTGATCGGGGTTAATGAAGTCATTATATGGTTTCAATCACTAGAGGCATGCGACCATCAGCGATGCGCTGAGCGGCCCGTTGCCGGGTTATCTCATGTGTTTATCTTAACAAACCGTTAGCTATCTGTTGCTTCAACCAGTGGCAATAAAAAGGGGGAAGGCGGACGCCTTCCCCTGACAACGATCGAAAAGGACGGTTTCTGGATCGATTATAGAATAAACCGGCTCAGATCTTCATCTGCTACCAACTCATCGAGGTGATTACGGACATAATCGGCATCGATGGTGATGGCGGTACCGTTCATTTCGCTGGCATCGAAGGAGATCTCCTCCATCAGACGCTCCATCACGGTATGCAAACGGCGGGCACCGATGTTTTCGGCACTCTCGTTGACCTGCCAGGCGGCTTCGGCGATACGGCGGATACCGTCGGCGGTAAAGGTGATGTTAACCCCTTCGGTTGCCATCAGTGCCTGGTACTGTTCGGTCAGTGAAGCGCTAGGCTCAGTCAGGATGCGCTCGAAGTCTTCGGTGGTCAGCGCCTGGAGCTCGACACGGATCGGTAGGCGGCCCTGCAGTTCAGGGATCAGATCGGCAGGGCTAGAAACCTGGAAGGCACCGGAGGCGATAAACAGGATGTGATCGGTTTTGACCATGCCGTGCTTGGTATTGACGGTACAGCCTTCGATCAGTGGCAACAGGTCACGTTGTACCCCTTCGCGCGAGACATCCGGCCCTGAGCTTTCGCCCCGCTTACAGATCTTGTCGATCTCGTCGATAAAGACGATGCCATTCTGCTCGACGGCCTCGATGGCCTGATGTTTCAGCTCTTCAGGATTGACCAGCTTGGCCGCTTCTTCTTCGATCAGCTGCTTGAAGGCATCCTTGATCTTAATCTTGCGCGGCTTGGTCTTTTGCCCGCCCAAGTTCTGGAACATGGATTGCAGTTGGCTGGTCATCTCTTCCATGCCTGGAGGCGCCATGATTTCGACACCCATCGGTGCGGCCGCCAGTTCGATCTCGATCTCTTTGTCGTCCAGCTCGCCCTCGCGCAGCTTCTTGCGGAAACTCTGGCGTGCCGGTGAGTTCTCGTTGCTTTGTTCGGCCTGTCCCCAGTTGTTCTTGGCCGGCGGGATCAATACATCCAGGATGCGCTCTTCCGCCATCTCTTCGGCGCGGTAGCGGTTCTTTTCGATGGATTGCGCTCGGATCATCTTCATCGCTGAATCGGTCAGATCGCGGATGATGGAATCGACTTCCTTACCAACGTAGCCGACTTCGGTAAATTTGGTGGCTTCAACCTTGATGAACGGAGCATTGGCCAACTTGGCCAGACGGCGTGCGATTTCGGTTTTCCCGACACCGGTTGGACCGATCATCAGGATGTTTTTCGGTGTGACTTCGTGACGCAGCGCCTCGCCGAGTTGCATGCGACGCCAGCGGTTACGCAGCGCGATGGCGACGGCGCGTTTGGCGGAGTGTTGGCCGATGATGTAACTGTCGAGTTCACTGACAATTTCGCGTGGGGTCATCTCAGACATGATGTGCAGTCCTTACGCTTTATAATCTAATTCTTCAATGGTGTGGAACTGGTTGGTGTAGATGCAGATATCACCTGCGATCCCCAGCGCCTTTTCTACGATGTCGCGGGCGCCCAGCTCGGTGTTTTCCAGCAGTGCGCGAGCGGCGGCTTGAGCATAGGGGCCGCCGGAGCCGATGGCGATCAGATCGTTTTCCGGTTGGACCACATCGCCGTTACCGGTGATGATCAGCGAGGCGTTTTCATCGGCGACGGCCAACAAGGCTTCCAGCTTGCGTAGCATACGATCGGTACGCCAATCTTTGGCTAACTCGACCGCTGCCTTCACCAGATGACCTTGGTGCAGCTCCAGTTTGCGTTCGAACAGTTCAAACAGGGTAAAGGCGTCGGCGGTACCACCGGCGAACCCGGCGATGACGCGATCGTTGTACAGGCGGCGTACCTTGCGGACGTTACCCTTCATTACGGTATTGCCCAGCGTGGCCTGACCATCCCCACCGATCACTACTTTGCCGTTACGGCGAACGCTAACTATTGTTGTCATGAACAGACCCCCGTGGCTGAAAAGTGATCCTCCCGTCGCATAGGACGGGAGGCATTACCTGATCAAATGGGGGAGATTTTGGGAATTTCAACCCCCGCTTGCCAGCGTGATACAGCCGGCCATGCCATTTCCTTTTAGGCGGCTGATCATCTTGTCTGCCGCCGCCCGATTGGCATAGGGACCGAGCAGTACGCGATGCCAGCCACCACCGCTGGTGATGCGGCTTTCGATACCGCCGAAGGCTAGCTGGGCGCGAACGGACTCGGCTTGATCGGTATTACGGAACGAGCCACATTGGATCAGCCACTTCTGGCTGCTCGCCTTCTCTTCCGCTTTCTCGGCCGGTTTCTCTCGGGCCGGTTGCGGCGCCGGGGGCGGCGTTACGACGCGCTCTTTCTCCCGCTCTCGATTCACGGGAGCGGGCGTCTGCGCCTGGCTTGGGCGCGACGGGGCGGCATTGCTGGGCGCTTGAGAGAATGGATTACGCGCCACCGGTGCCGGTTGAGTCTGGCGCACCGGCTCCTGATACGCTGGCTGGGGAGGCGGGGTGGGCTGGCTATAACGCGGCTCCGGCATCCGGCTATTATGCGGGGTGACGGCCACAGGAGACTGATCGTTATAGGGTACCTCGGATAGCTGTGTCGGTGCCTGGCGCATGTCGGCCTGCATTTGTTCCAACAGTTGGCGTTGTTCTTCGGTCAACTGCGGCTGTCCCTGCGGGGGCATCCCCCCGCTCGGTTCGGTCGGCATCGTGACGCCGACTTGGCGGTTTTCCAGCTCCTTGATATAGCGCCAGCGCTCTTCTGGCTTCGGTGGTAAGCCATTCTTCGGATGCGGCGACGCCTCCGGTAGCAGCGTATCGCCGCCCGGTTTATGCTGGGTCAGAAAATAGAGGCCACCGGCAAAGGTTGCCAGCACGGCCAGGGCGAGCACCATCATGGTCCGAGATACCCCAGAACCCGAGCGCCGTTTCTTTCCCCGGCCATTGCTTTTGCGTTTGGCGCCCGAAGCGCGCCCACGACTCACATAGTCTCTTTGTGCCACTGTCGTTTCGCTACAACTCAATAGTCAATATCAAGACGCCATGTTACTGAACTCAGGTGTAATTCACTAGCGTTTCGCCACCGCTGTGCTGCCACGGATAATTAGCTCGCTTTCCAACAAGCGTGAACCGCTGACAGTCCGGTGATGATGCAGCTGCTCCAGCAGTAAGAGCATGGCCTCGCGTCCAATCTGGTAGCGGGGTTGGGCCACGGTAGTCAGCGGTGGATCGACATACTGCGCGAGGCGAATATCATCGAAGCCGATGATCGAGAGATCATCGGGCACGCGGATCCCCATCTTCCTCGCTTGGGAGAGTGCCCCGATCGCCATCACATCGCTATGACAGAAGAGGGCGGTGGGTGGTTGCGGCAATGCCATCAGCTTAGCTAACGCCTTGGCTCCGGCCTCGAAGGTGAAGTCGCCGTGTACCACATAACCCGCCTCGTTGAGTCCACAGCGGCGCAACGCCTGGATGTAGCCCTGTAGACGATATTGACTCAGCGGCATGTGCTCTGGACCGGCAAGGCAGCCGATACGCTGGTGGCCCAGATCGTGTAGGTAGAGCACCGCTTTGAAGGCCGCGGTCAGATTGTCGATGTGTACGGTTGGCAGCTCCAGTTCGGGGGCGAATTCGTTTGCCATCACCATCGGTGGTAGATTGCGTTGCTCCTCCTTGCTGGCATCGAAAGGGATGTTGGAGCCGAGCAACAGCATGCCGTCGATCTGCTTGGTGATAATCAAGTTAACGAAGGTTTTCTCTTGTTGCATCTGCTGGGCACAGTCGCCGAGCAACACCAGGTAGCCATGCTCGGCGGCGGTGCGCTCGATCCCTTGGATCACCTCGGCGAAGAAGGGATCGCAGATGTCCGGGACGATCACCAGGATGGTGCGTGACTCCCCTCGCTTGTTGCTGCGGGCTAGGGTGTGTGGGGCGTAGCCGACGGCTAAGACGGCCTGCTCCACTTTTTGCCGTGTCGCGGCGGAGACTTTCTCTGGATTCATTAAGGCCCGCGATACCGTTGCGGTCGATACGCCGGCATATTCCGCCACATCTTTCATGGTGGCGTTCATTGCTTTCTCTTCCAACGCGTTTCTCCTTGCGTCAGTCCATACTGGCGCGATGATATGACTTCCCGATCATTATCCCGCGGCGAAGGTAACGATTGCGCCAGCGATAGCACTGCCATACCCGGCGGCATGTTGCTCCATTACCGGGAATGGCTGCCCTGAGCGGGCAGCCGATGGGTATACGATCACATATTAAACGGAACAGCGGGAAGGACCGTTACTTAATTTGCAGGAAAAGTGTGATGTAAATAGATTTTTTCGATCCTGATCGCACTTCATTCGCGCTGAGGAAGCGCTTAACTGTCGATCGGGTCGACATCGAGCGACCATTTTACCCGCTTGTAGGCCGGCAAGGTTGGGAGCAGGGGTAACGTCGCCTGGAGTAATTGCTGTAAGCGGGCGCGTGAGGGGTGCTGCAACAACAGCTGCCAGCGATAGCGTCCACCGCGTTTGGCCTGGAGCGCCGGAACCGGCCCGAGTAACCAGAGTCCTTCGTCACGCAGCGGATGTGTCTCCAGTAGGGTGCGTAGTTGTTGCAAGAAGGCGTTGGCCTGTTGGTTATCGTGGTCATCGGCTCGCACCATCACATGATGAGTGAAGGGTGGCAAGAACACGCTTTGGCGCTCTTGCAGCGCCTGGCAGGCGAAGGCATCGTATCCTTGATGCAGTAGTGTTTGCAGCAAGGGGTGGTCGGGATGATGGGTCTGGAGTAGGACTTCGCCGCGTTTGCCGGCGCGTCCGGCACGTCCGGCCACCTGGGTGTACAGCTGGGCAAAACGTTCCGCGGCATGAAAGTCAGCGGAGAAGAGTGCGCCGTCGACATCCAGGAGTGCCACGAGCGTGACGTTGGGGAAATGGTGGCCCTTCGCCAGCATCTGTGTACCGATCAGAATACGCGCCCCACCCTGATGTACCTCGGCTAGCTGCTGTTCTAAGGCGCCCTTGCGGCTGGTGGTATCGCGATCGATGCGGGTCAATGGCACCTGTGGAAACATCTCGGCCAGCTCGTGCTCCAACTGCTCGGTACCGAGACCAACAGGCACCAGATGGGTCGAGCCACACTGTGGACACTGGCGGGGAACGGGTCGCTGACTGTCACAGTGGTGGCAGCGTAGCAGGTGTTGACCCTGATGCAGCGTGTAGAAGTGATCACAGCGTGGGCATTCGGCGATCCAGCCACATTCATGGCACAGCAGCGCCGGGGCATAGCCACGCCGATTGAGAAACAGGATCACCTGGTTACCGGCATCGGTATGCTGGCGGATGCGTTCGATCAGCGGCGGAGCCAGGCCCGCTTTTAGGGGCAACCCCTTGAGGTCGATCAGATGCTGCGTGGCGGGCTTGGCGTTACCGGCTCGCTGAGTGAGGCACAGGCGGCGGTATTTCCCGACCTCGACGTTGTGTAGCGTTTCCAGTGCCGGGGTAGCGGAGCCGAGCAGGATCGGGATCCCCTCCAGATGGGCGCGCAGCACGGCCAGATCGCGGGCATGATAGCGCCACCCCTCCTGTTGCTTGTAGGAGCCGTCATGCTCCTCATCAATGATGATGCCACCCAGGCGGGCGAAGGGGGTGAACAGCGCTGAGCGCGTGCCGATGACGATGGCACTTTCACCATCGCGGGCACGTAGCCAGGTCGCCAGTCGTTCGCTGTCGTTGAGCCCGGAGTGCAGTACGTCTACCGGCACATTAAAACGCTGTCGGAAGCGGGCGATGGTCTGAGGGGTCAGGCCGATCTCCGGCACCAGTACCAGTGCCTGTTTACCGCGGGCCAACAGGTTCTCTATGACACTCAGGTAGACCTCGGTCTTGCCGGAGCCCGTTACCCCGGCTAATAACCAAGGGCTGAATTGTTCGTCGTCGGCGCGGATGGCGCCGACGGCGGTTGCCTGTTCAGCATTGAGTGTCAGGCGATCGGTGTGAGGGATAAAGGTGGAACGCCACTCTTTAGGCGCTGCCGACTCGCTTTCTAAGGCGATGAGTCCTTTGTTTTTTAATGCCGTAAACGCGCTGTCGCTGAGATCGAACTCTTCGACCTGGTGGCGATAAAGCGTCTGACGTGCCAGGATAGCTAACACTTGTTGTTGCTTCGGCGCGCGCGTCAAGGTGGCGGGGTCGACACGCTCACCCTGTGGGGTCAGATGCCAACGCCAACGTGGGGGGTGACAGGCTGCTTTACCCTGGCGTAATAGCATCGGCAGCGCATGAAATAGTACCTCCCCGATGGGATGGTGGTAGTAGTCGGCGGCCCAGCGCAGTAGACGCCATTGCGTGGGACTGAACAGCGGTTCGCTATCGAGGCATTGCTCGACACTTTTCAGGTTTTCCGGTGCCAGCTCGCTGTGTTCACTGGTCGCGACGATGAGGCCAATCATGGTGCGATGCCCAAAGGGAACGCGGACGCGACAACCCGGTTGAGCGAGCATGTCGGCGGGTAATAGGTAGTCAAAGGTGCGGGCCAAAGGTACGGGCAGCGCTACATGGGCTACGGACATCGCGTTTTCCTGCAGGTGAACGGCGTTACAGTGTACACCGGATGGTGCTGGGATCGATGTGGGTGATTGCGTTAGGCGGCTATTTTCTGTATGATTCGCCGCCTTTGATATCGTTTTGTATCAAACCCAATTTTATCAACCACGCGTGGTGTCTGGCGGAAGAGGGCCGGATAGCGACGCGGCCTTAACAGAGGTTTTCCCATGAAAGAAGGTATCCACCCGAACTACGTTGCTATCACTGCAACCTGCTCTTGCGGCAACGTGATCAAGACCCACTCTACCGTTGGTCACGATCTGAACCTGGACGTGTGTGACAAGTGCCACCCGTTCTACACCGGTAAGCAGCGTGATGTCGCTACCGGCGGCCGCGTTGACCGCTTCAACAAGCGTTTCAACATGGTTGGTTCCAAGTAATTTGGATCCGGCGAAAAAGGCACCCACAGGGTGCCTTTTTTTATGGGATCTATCGCGTGGGGTCTTTGCCTTAGCAAGACAATGTGGGCGTGCTCTCCAGTTTTTTGCACGCTCGTCGTCTAGTATACACATGCCCTCGGTGCGTCGAATTATTTCCGCACGAGAGCGACGTTCTCGCGGGGCGGAAAATCTACCCCATTAGGCTAGTAGCTTTGATATCAGCCTGCCTCGCCATATTATTACGGCGCGGTATGGGCATGGTTGATTGCGAGTCGCCCTCGCATCAATGTGGTGACTATACCCGTACCCTACAAGGATGGATTCTTTATTCCATCATTAGCTGAGATGTGGGTACAATTCTAAAATACGTCGACATAGCGCCTGTATTTCCCTTATTTTAATGGAAAGATAGCCAGGATTGACTTGATTGCGCTCGCAAACTAATTTCCGGCTGTGGCCAAGCACAAAATAGTCGCGTAGTGCCATGATGACTTTTGCGCTACGCACAGGCGAGATGTCAACCAGTAGGCGAAATTGCTCTTCAGTTACTTCCCCTGGTTGCAATGCATAACCAGGGTGAGTGAACTCTATTTTTTTCATAGTATTACACCGTAAAGTTATGTGTGAGTATAATCACTCAACTATTACTCTCTCCTTTGAGCTATGAGTGGGTATAGTGCAATACCCCGATAAAACAAGGGTAAGAAATAATGTAGAGAGACAGTAAAAAAACTCCTTAACTGATTAAATAAAATATCAGTGTGTTATGGAGTAGCGATAGATGACAATAATGTATCTTATCCTGATATATTATCCTCTTGAATAAGGCTCAGACGGTCTATCCATCCTTAGCTTGTTATAAGTACAACCGACGATATCTATCGCACTATAGGTATACTGGTATTTATATACTCATGGTGTGGCAAAACAGTTCAGTGAGACGAGATACAACATAGCCTCTTTAATCGTTAATGGATTATCAACATACTAGCTGTTAGCACTTGGTCATCATCGATAGCCTATACTTATTCTGAATAAACAATCAGGTTTTATATTGCTGAGAGCAGTATATGTTATCTCTTTTCTTATATAAAGATAAAAGTATGAAATCAAATGCTAGTTTTTTAACAAACAGGTGGTTCTATTCACTATAAATAAAGCGATATTTAGATATAAAATCTGTATTCATTGCTAATTTATAGTATAAAAATAATAAAAAGTGATAAATATCGATAAAATTATCTATTTTATTGAATCGTGGTTATTTAGACTTAACCTAAATGCATGAGGAGAAATATCTTAATTCTTTTCTAATAAAATACTCATTAAAAAGAAAAAATATAAAATATATAAAAAAAGATGAATGGGAAATAAAAAGTAGTGAAAATATTATTGGTGCTATCACTCCTCGTCGATTTCAGGGGATAGGCCGTTGAGCAAAGGGAGGTGAGAAAGAGACATCAATAGTGAATCCAGCAAGGTGCCGGAGAGCGCTGCAACAGGAAGAGGGTCATCGATTCAGTGAGCGGTGTGTGGTATGGGAGGCAGAGACGAAGGCCGGAGTCGTCGGTGATGCGCCGAGGGCGGCGCAGTACCATCCGGCCCTGTACCTTAGTATTCCCAGCTTTCCGGGTCGATCCCCAACTGGCGCATCAGCTCTTTGGCGGCTTCGGGGATCTCGTTGCTACGATCTTTGCGTAGATCGTCATCATCCGGTAGTGGTTGTCCGGTAAAGGCATGCAGGAAGGCTTCACACAGGAGTTCGCTGTTGGTGGCGTGGCGCAGGTTATTCACCTGGCGGCGGGTACGCTCATCCGTGAGGATTTTTAACACCTTCAGTGGAATGGATACCGTAATCTTTTTAACCTGCTCACTTTTTTTGCCGTGTTCAGCGTATGGGCTAATGTATTCGCCGTTCCATTCTGCTGCCATGAGGAGATACCTTCACAAAAAATTATTCCGAGACCAACGGGCTATTATGCCCGATTGTATCCCGTATCCCTAATACAAACCGGGATACGCGGGGGGATCCGCGCGGCAGATCGCGTTTCATGCGCCGGCGCTGACGGTGGATACCCATGATAAGATTGAGTCAATTTTAGCGGCTAATCTCCGCCATCACAATCCATACGCAAAGACTTTTAGATGTCTGGACGTATTGACGTCCAATTTTGCAGCGGTTACGCTCTATCCATTCTCGCGACCATCTCAGGGAGGGTAACCAGGTGAGTTATCAACCGGCAACTCAGGCAGTGCGCTGTGGATTGAACGACGATGAGCAGTATGGCAGCGTGGTTCCCCCGATCCATCTTTCCACCACGTATAACTTTACCGACTTCAATCAACCCCGCGCCCATGATTATGCCCGGCGCGGTAATCCGACTCGCGACGTCGCCGAACGGGCGCTCGCGGAGTTGGAGGGCGGTGCGGGCGCGGTGATTACCGCCAGCGGTATGGGGGCGATTCACCTGATGTGTACCGCATTACTCTCACCGGGAGATCTGTTGGTTGCGCCGCATGATTGTTACGGTGGTAGCTACCGGTTATTCGATAGTCTCGCGCGGCGCGGTGCCTTCCGCGTGATCTTCGTCGATCAGGGAGATGCTCAGGCGTTAGCTCAGGCGCTGGCACAACGGCCGAAACTGGTGCTGATCGAGACGCCGAGTAATCCGCTACTGCGTGTGGTGGATATCGCCGCACTCTGCACGGCTGCCCATCAGGTAGGCGCATTAGCGGCAGTGGATAACACCTTCCTCAGTCCGATATTACAGCAACCCTTTTCTTTGGGGGCGGATCTGGTACTACACTCCTGCACGAAGTACCTGAATGGCCATTCCGATGTCGTCGCTGGGGCGGTGATTGCGCGATCGGCCGAGCTGGCACAGGAGTTGGCTTGGTGGGGGAATAACATTGGCGTGACGGGTGCCGCCTTCGACAGCTATCTCTTGCTGCGTGGCCTACGCACGTTGGCACCGCGCATCGCATTACAGCAGGCCAATGCCTTACGTATTGTCGATTGGTTGCAACAGCAGCCTCAGGTTGCACGTCTGTTTCATCCTTCTCTTCCACATCACCCCGGCCATGCCATCGCCCGGCGTCAACAGCGCGGTTTTGGCGCCATGCTCAGTTTTGAATTGCTGGGTGACGAGGCCTATTTACGGCGTTTCCTAAAAGCGCTGCAACTGTTTACACTGGCAGAGTCCCTGGGGGGGGTGGAGAGCCTGATCTCCCATGCCGCCACCATGACTCACGCCGGCATGGCGCCGGAAGCGCGCAGGGCGGCAGGCATCAGCGACAGCCTGCTGCGAATTTCCGTGGGAATTGAGGACGGTGATGATTTAATCGCTGATCTGGAACAGGCATTTCAGGCAGCAGCAACGAGGTAAGTGATGAGTGCACAAGCGGTAACGGGGCAGCAAGCGGCAGAGCGCCAGCTGCATAAGTTTGGCGGCAGCAGCCTGGCGGATGTGAAGTGTTATTTGCGTGTGGCGGGAATCATGGCGGAGTATAGCCAACCCGGTGACATGATGGTCGTTTCAGCGGCGGGTAGTACCACTAACCAGCTGATTAGCTGGCTGAAGCTCAGCCAAAGCGATCGGATCTCTGCCCATCAGGTACAGCAGGCCTTGCGCCGTTACCAGAGTGAGCTGATCTCGGGGCTATTGCCTGCGGAGATGGCCGAGCCACTATTGGCGCGTTTCATCCGCGATCTTGAGCGCCTGGCTGCCCTGCTCGACGGTACGGTTGATGATGCGGTGTATGCCGAGGTCGTCGGGCATGGCGAGATCTGGTCCGCCCGTTTGATGGCGGCGGTGTTGCAGCAGCAGGGAATGGAGGCGGCCTGGTTAGACGCGCGTGATTTCCTCTGTGCCGAACGTGCCGCACAACCGCAGGTCGATGAAGCCCGCTCTCACCCCTTGCTGCAGAAATTGCTGGCCGAGCATCCTGCTAAGCGCTTGGTTGTGACCGGCTTTATCAGCCGCAACGGTGCGGGGGAGAGTGTGTTGCTGGGACGCAATGGTTCCGACTACTCCGCCACCCAGATCGGCGCCTTGGCAGGTGTGCGCAAGGTGACCATCTGGAGCGATGTCGCCGGGGTCTACAGTGCCGATCCGCGCAAGGTCAAAGATGCCTGTCTACTTCCGTTGCTGCGCTTAGATGAGGCCAGCGAACTGGCTCGCTTAGCGGCTCCGGTTCTACATGCCCGCACGCTACAGCCCGTCTCTGCGAGCGATATCGACTTACAACTGCGTTGCAGCTATCAACCACAGCAAGGGTCAACGCGTATTGAGCGGGTACTGGCCAGCGGTAACGGTGCCAAGATTGTCACCAGCCATGATGATGTCTGCCTTATCGAGTTACATGTTCCGGCAGATCATGAGTTTAACCATGTACAGCAGGAAGTGGAGCGCATCCTGACACGTGTGCAGCTGCGTCCGCTGGCGCGGGGGATTCACCGCGACCGTCGCCTGATCCAGTTGTGCTATACCGCCGAGGTGGTGGGGAGTGCCTTCAAGCTGTTGGAGGAGTCGGCGATCCCCGGACTGTTGCAATTGCGTGATGGCTTAGCGTTAGTGGCGATGGTCGGTGCCGGCGTGAGTCGTAATCCACTGCATGCCCATCGTTTTTATCAACAGCTGAAAGAGCAGCCGGTTGAGTTTATCTGGCAGTCGGAGGAGAGCATCAGCCTGGTGGCGGTGTTGCGCTGTGGGCCGACTGAAGCCTTGGTGCAGGGACTGCATAGTTCGCTCTTCCGAGCGGAGAAGCGCGTCGGTCTGGTGTTGTTCGGCAAGGGCAACATCGGTTCGCGTTGGCTGGAGCTGTTCACCCGGGAGCAGGGTAACCTCTCTGCGCGCAGCGGCTTCGAGTTTATTCTGTCCGGGGTCGTCGATAGCAATCGTAGCCTATTGAATTACGAGGGGTTAGATGCCAGCCGGGCGTTAGCTTTCTTCGACGAGGAAGCTCAAGCGATGGATGAGGAGACGCTATTCCTGTGGATGCGTGCCCACCCTTATGATGATCTGGTGGTGTTGGATGTGACTGCCAGTGCTGCGTTGGCGCAGCAGTACCGCGATTTCGCCAGTTATGGCTTCCATGTGGTCAGCGCCAACAAACTGGCCGGTGCCGCGGCCAGCCAAGAGTACCGTCAGATCCGTGATGCTTTCGAGAAGACAGGGCGTCACTGGCTGTATAATGCCACTGTCGGCGCCGGCCTGCCGGTCAACTATACCGTGCGTGATCTCCGTGATAGCGGTGATACGATCCTTTCTATCAGCGGTATTTTCTCCGGTACGCTCTCCTGGCTGTTCCTGCAATTTGACGGTACGGTGCCATTTAGCGCCTTGGTGGATCAGGCTTGGCAGCAAGGGCTGACGGAGCCGGATCCGCGGGTTGATCTCTCCGGTCAGGATGTGATGCGCAAGCTGGTGATCCTGGCGCGTGAGGCGGGTTATGACATCGAGCCATCACAGGTGCGAGTGGAGTCGTTGGTCCCCGCCGGTGGGGAGCAGGGCTCCATCGACCATTTCTTCGAGAATAGCGAGGCCTTGGACGAGCAGATGTTACAGCGCCTGGAGGCCGCTAATGAGATGGGGCTGGTATTGCGCTATGTGGCTCGTTTCGATGCTAATGGCAAGGCGCGTGTCGGTGTTGAGGCGGTACGCGCCGATCACCCGCTGGCGGCATTGCTGCCATGCGATAACGTCTTCGCTATCGAGAGTCGCTGGTATCGTGATAATCCGTTAGTGATCCGAGGCCCGGGTGCCGGGCGGGACGTGACCGCAGGCGCTATTCAGTCCGATCTCAATCATCTGTCACGCCTGTTATAAGGTCTCTCCCTACCCGGCGTGCTGGGTAGGGATTTCCTCTTGTGCGCACTGCATGGTTTTAGGGTATACTCGCGCCCGCGAGGGAAGATCGTCGTCTCCGGTGAGGCGGCTGGACTTCAAATCCAGTTGGGGCCGCCAGCGGTCCCGGGCAGGTTCGACTCCTGTGATCTTCCGCCAAACCTCCTCCGCACTCATCCGAGAACATCTAAAAAACCTTTATTTTTCAATAAATATAGCGAATCACTTATCTGTAATAGTCCGGTGCGTTCTCTCTAAATTCATGAAAATATGTATAGTGGTGTGTATAAGCTTTTTGTACACATTTCTGTCTAATAGACATGGTGCTGAAAGAAATACAGCTCAGACGAGCTAATCCCATAAATTATGGGCGAAGCAGTATCTTACCCTTACGCGATGATTGCAGACTTGCTGTTACCGCCTTTTTTATATCACTCATCGGATAAATCGTATCCACGGGTAGTCTTAGTGTTCCTTTTTCTGCCAGGGCGATAAGCCTTTCCATCATCGCTTTTCTTTTTTCTTCGGCCATGGACTGATTGATTTTCTTCTGCCAAAATCCTTTGACCGTAATCTGTTTGAATGCAATGTCTGCCGCAGGGATGTGCATCGGCGCCCCTGACATCGAACCGAAGGAAACCAGCAGGCCATTTTCGCTGAGTAGTGCCGTTAGCGCCTCTGTTGCTGACCCTCCAACAGAATCAATGGCATAACTGATAGGCGCGCCGGCTGTCAGTGCATGAACTCTTTGCTGCCAGTGTCGGTTAGCGGTCGAAACGACATACTCAATACCTTGCTCCGTCAACATTTTTTCGGTTTCATTGTCACGAACGAGACTGAGGGTATTCACCCCCTGTTCTCTTGCAAGGATCGATAGGGATTTGCCAATAGCGCCTCCTGCCGCATTTTGAATGATCCATTGCCCAGCATTCGCATTTAAAAATTCAAGTAGTAACAGTGCACTAAATGGCATCGAGCCGAGCTGTGCCCCCACCTCGTCACTGATGGTATCGGGAATAACCGTTAATATTTCCGCTGGAGCCAAGAAATAGTCAGCCCATACGCCCATAATGGGTGATCCCACAACACGCTGACCTGGTGTGAGCGATTTGACACCATCACCGACAGCATCGATGATCCCCAAGGCCTCGCTACCACCGATTGCGGGCAAATTGGGCTTGTGGCCATATGTTCCACGGATTGTCCATAGGTCGTGGTTATGAATAGGGGATAAAATGGTTTTAACTCTGACCTGATTAAAGCCTAGTGATGGCAGAGATGTTTCTGCTTCATTAATGACTTGAGAAGGCTCGCCAAATTGATGATAAATCGATGCTCGCATAAATCCGCTCCTTAAAGATATTTGTATAAAATCCTAGCGATGATGTTCCAGTTATGTTTGTCACTGGATTCTTGGTAAGTGTTGGCTCATATGATTTTTGGTTTTTAGTATGATGTAAATATGAGCAGCTTTATTAAAGTTGTTGGTGTGTTCTAGCTACTTTTTGATGATGCGCATTAACATATCGCTATCTGGTTTGGTGAAAAGTGAGGAAAGTATTTCAAAATGATTGACATGATCTACCGCTCTCAGCGAGGTCGCGTGACCGTGCTGTTGTAACTTTTGACTATAGCTGAGGGATTGCCCTTTGAGTTCTGGTTGCTCATCACCACCATAGTAAATATACATCGGTAGTGAGTGCTTGTTTGCCGGATGAATATTATTTATGGGGCTTAGTTTTATAATTTCATTATCGCTGAGTTGTAAGGCAGCACCAATTTTCTTGGTCGCGGCAATGGGCGATAGATCAAACAGGCCGCTGATAGGTAGCACGGCTGAGTTGACGACCGGATGATCTTTCCAGAAGGCAGCAAGGTGGCCACCTGCAGAGTGCCCAGATAAATAGACCGGTAGACCAGACAGATTATTATCATTCATATACGTCTGTAGGGTATCAAGAGCTCGGCCTACCTGGTTGACTAAGGCGGTCATGCCTACTCGTGGTACTGTTTTTCCATCTACCACATTCTCCTTTGTGAGGTCATACTCGATTAATATAACATCAATATTATTTTTTAATAGTTGCTCACCGATAAAAGCATAAGATTCCTTTACTTCACCTTGCCAATATCCACCATGAATAAAAATAAATATACCACGGGTGTCTTTGTGACTAAATGTTGGGTTATGGAAATGATCAAAGCTTTCTCGAGAGCTCAGACCATAAGGAATGTTTTTTTTATAAATGTATTTATCGTAGATACGCTTACTTTTTTCTTGGAATACACGAAGTTGCTGCCTGGCTTTACCTAAACCAATATAATGTAAGGTATCGTAATCCTCAATATCGGTTTTATTAGCGGTATGAAATTTATTTACTCTGTTTTCTTCTTGAGTGACGCTTTCACTTGCTTGTGTCGACGCAGTACAGGCGAGGCCTAAGGCGACAATTAGACTCATAGCTTGACGGCTCACAGAAACTCCGGTAGCGGGTTTGTCGTTGTAGTTGGTTTCGAAGATAATAGAAATTGCTGATGAATAAACGCAGTATTTTTGCGGCAAACTAATGCAAAAATGCATCTTGACCAGGAGCTAAGATGAATTGGGACGACGCTAAAATTTTTCTCGCTCTCTATCGTGAAGGTACCCTGAGGGGCGCCGCCCGCAGGGTGGGGGTTGATCAGGCCACGATCGGGAGACGTATCGCCGCCATGGAGCACGCGTTAGCCGCCACGTTATTTCTACGGACCCCGAAAGGTTATCGTCTGACCCATACTGGTGAGGTCGTGCTCGCCAGCGCCCAGCAGATGGAGTTAGCCGCGACGGACTTTGTTCGTGCCGCCCAAGGGGTCGATAAGCGATTGGTCGGCGAGGTGAATGTAGCGACGACCGATACCCTAGGCACGGATTTCCTGTTACCCGCCCTAGGCGCTTTGCATCGTAATCATCCTGATATAAGGGTGATCCTTAAGGCGTCTACACAGGTGGTTAACCTGACCCTGCGTGAGGCCGATATCGCCATTCGCACGGTGAAGCCGACCAATCCCGACTTGGTCATCCGTAAGCTAGCCTCTTGGCCGATCGGCCTCTATGCCTCACAGGCGTATCTGGCCCGTCATGGCCTGCCGAAGATGGGTAACGGCTTGCGTGGTCACTCTTTGGTCGTTTACGAGCCCCACTGGCAGAGCTCCCGCTTCACCACTATCCTGGCGGAGCCAGCTGATGGCGCTAAGATAGCCGCAGGGGTCGATACCAGTCTGATGTTACGCCAAGCGCTTTTGATGGGGCTGGGGCTTGGCGAGATGCCTATCCCACTGGCAGAGCAGGCGGGATTGGTGCGGATCTGGCCAGAGCGGCAACGTGCCAACCCTTATGAAATATGGTTGGTCACTCATCAGGATGTACAGCAAGCTGCGCGAGTCAGAGCGGTGATTCATGCCATCGAAACGGCCTTCGAGGCGGTGTTTTAAATCTTGGCGACTCAATAGCGACGATAATTTGTTGATGGATTTCGGTCAGAAAGGGTCAACACACATCACCGTGAAATGACTCTCTCTTGTGGAGAGAGTGAGCCGTGCTATCGGAAATTATTATCCTGGGATAGTGACTTTATAACCAAGCAGGATGAGAAAATTAGAAAAAATATTTTGGCTTATCGCCATTAAGAAAAATTGCTTGATGGTGTCCCGTAGGCCGCTTCTGTCATCGCGCCCTCTACGTCTACTTATGGATAAAAATAAATTTATAGTTTTTATAAACAAGCCATTCTTAAAAATTAATTATTCTAATGACTTGAGCTTGGCTCATTAGAGCCCCCTCCATTGTCCGCATCCTCTCTCGTATCATATCTATTGCTTTCTAGTTAAACATTGATTTTATAAATCATTACTGCCATCGACTTTACCCTGATAAGGCGGAGTCGTTATTTGAATTTCATAAAGTGTAGCCATAAAGTGGGCAAGGTGCACGAAGTTACACCTTATCGATTGAATCGTTCACTAGAGAGCGCAGAGTAATGTGGTGAACACGATCATAATGAACCATGGCTATTCATCTCTTGTCGCGTTACTTACTCAGTCGATTGATATTCAATACAGTATGACAACCTCGTTGTCACTCGTCGTTCATGCTTATTCACTGAGTTGCCTTGATTATATTAATGACTCGATCAGGATTAATATTATGGAACGCAGTCCGGTAAAAAATACACTGATGTGGCTACCGCTTATTGTCGTCTGTATCGCCCAGATAGGGACTTCCGGCGATAACGCCGTGCTCTCGATAGCGACCAATGAGTTTATCCATAAGTTGGCGGCCTCAATGGATCAGGTGCAACTGGCCAACATTGTCTACAGCTTGTTGGCCGGTGCCCTGATGGTCTTTGGTGGCATGTTGGGCATCGCCAAGGGATTCAAGCGTGTTTTTATGGCGGGAGCAGCCTTATGCGTGGTCGGCGAGGCGCTGGCCGTGATGGCTCCGACCATGGCGCTACTGATTTGGGGCGCGCGGACACTTACCGGTTTAGGCGCCGCCCTGATGATCCCATCTGTTTTGGGCGTGATTGTCTCGCTGTATGAGGGGAAGGCTCGCGCCATTGCTTTTGGCGGCGTGGGGGCTGCGACCGGTTTTGCCGTGGTGATTATGCCTGTCGGTGCGGGTTTTATTATGGATTTACTCGGCTACCGTGCGGCGTTTCTGACGCTATCGGTGTGGTTTATCGCGGTTTTTCTGGTTGCGTGGAGGAGTATTCCGGAGATTAAGCCGAGTCGCATACGCATTGACTATCTCGGTACCCTGCTGGTCTCGCTCGGTTTACTGTCCTTTATCATCGGCTGTTCAAAGATCAGTCTATGGGGATTGATTGAACCGATGTCTGCTCCTTTCACCTTCTTGGGGGTGTCTCCGGCCCTGCCTTTGGCACTCCTTGGCGTCATAATCATGGCGGTGACCGTATGGGTAGAGAAGCGTATTGAAGAAAAACATGGTGCCGCATTACTCCCTCGTTCTTTTCTTCGTACCCGCCAGGTGCGCAATGGGCTATATGTGACCGGGCTTATTTTTGTGGTCTTCGGCGGCGCTTTTTTCGTGATTGTCTCTTGGGTTATGGTCGTCGCCGGATGGAGCGGGATTGAATCCGGTCTGGCCATGATGGTCATGGCCATCCCTATGATCGTGCTGTCTCTTACTATTCCAAAGAAAGCCAGTCACCTCTCTCCTCGTGGGGTTGTGCTGGCCTCCACGGCGATGGTGGTAGCCGGAACTGTATTGATACTGAGTGCATTATTGCCTGATGGCTTCGATCCGATACTGATGTATCCCGGCCTCGCCCTGCTTGGTGCCGGACAGGGTGGGTATTCCTCTCAGTCTGCCATGATTGTGGCGGCGGCCCTGAATCCCCGTGATGCGGCACAATCTGGTGGTATTCAATGTTCTACGCGCAATGTTTGGCAGGCGGCAGGTGTGGCGATCATTGGCGCGGTGATGTTGTTCGGCTCGACCGCTATCTTTAAAAACCGGATTGAAAATGGCGAGGTCTCCACGATCGTAAAGGTTTATGTCGCCAACACGCCGGTTCATGGTTTTATGGCCAATCAGGCCATGTTGGAACGCATTCAGAATGCCGGAGCCTCGGCCGAGGAGGCGGAGAAGGCGCTGGCTATCTATAAAATTGCCCGTATTGAATCAGCTCGTTGGGCGTTTTGGTCACTAGTACTGTTGGTATTACTCCATATTCCCGGTTTTATGGGTATCCCCACTCAAGGCTGGACGGTGAGGGCAAGCAGCGAAAAAGTGGGTAGCGATTAAGTTATCTGATAATTCTATGCGTGAAGGAATCAATAGTATGAAAATGGATAATATTGCTTTTCGTTTGATTGATATGACGAGTCCGGTAACGCTATTTCTCGCTAAGAAAGTCATTACTATGGATCCGGCGGCTCCATGTGCCGAATGTGTCGCCAGCCAACATGGCACGATTGTGGCGGTGGGGCCGACAGAGACGGTCATGAAAGCATTAGCGCTACACCATTGCGCCATTGAGGTCGATGATAGGTTTCGTGAATATTATATTTATCCGGGTTTCTCCGAACACCATATGCATCCCCATATGATGGGTGCATTCTTGCGTGATGCTCATTATATCGGTTATGTCGACCGTAAAGGCGTGGATGGGACGCGCCTTCCGGGCATTCAGTCCGTTGACGCATTAATTGAGCGACTTCGGCAGCTGCTCCGCCACGATCATGCTCGTCTGGCCTCATCGGCTACACAGTGGCTAAACTGTTGGGGATTCGACCCTCTCTTGTTGAATAATGCGGATGTCAGCCGTGATGTCTTGGATCAGGTCTCGACGGAGTACCCTATTTGTCTTAGCCATGCTTCCGGGCATGTTATCAATGTGAACTCCCGCGCATTAACCCTGTGTGGTTATGAGCGCATGCCTGCCGACCCTAACCTATTTTGTTATGAAGATGGTCGTTTAAACGGCACCATTGCAGAATTGGCGATGATGCAACCCGCCATTGCTAATGGCGCCGCCCGTATGGATTTCTCTCTAGAGGGATTACTTGATGCTGGAGAAATCGCCACTCGGATTGCCCGTATACATGGTTGTACATCGATTACGGATAAAGGAACCAATATTCCTGTGATACCGGGGAATATGGCAGCAGAAGCCTGGATTAAGGGGGCGGCGCAGAAGCGGTTACATACTCGCGTTATTATGGAACCGTGGTTTTCCACGATAGAACGTTGGCGATACAAGACATGGTCGGGATGGGAGGCGGTCGAAGCCTTGCGCAATGAATATCATCCGCGCCTGAGCGTGGGAAATTATAAGTTATTAGCCGATGGTTCTATCCAGGCCTTTACGGCGCACCTATTGCCAGATCAATCATATGTGACGCCAGGTAAACCGAATGGCTTGTTGCTGATGGATGCAGACGCGATGGCTAAGCATATTGCTCTGGCCGAGAGTCATGGTATGTCGTGCTCGATCCACACCAATGGTAATGGTGCTACCGAGGCGGCGCTGGAGGCTATCGCCCTGGTTCGCGCCAATAATCCGAACCCTGGTTTCCGCCATTCTTTAGAGCATTGCCAGCTGGCTACAGAGAATCAGTTTTACCGCATGGCAAGGCTCGGTGTCACACCGAATTTATTTGCCAATCATCTCTACTTTTGGGGCGACGTACACTGCAAGTACACGGTCGGTCCCCACGGCGTCCGTCGGATGGATGCCTGCCGCAGTGCTACCCGCTATGGATTGAAGCATGGAGTGCACTCTGACGATATGGTGACGGAGGTCGCTCCGCTCTTCTCTGCCTGGTGCGCCGTCAATCGCCGCTCCCTGACTGGGGTCGTTTATGGTGAGGATCAGTGTCTCACCGTGGATGAGGCCATGCGGGTGATTACGTATAACCATGCATGGCTGGCGCACCAAGATGATGTACGCGGTAGCATTGAGCTGGGTAAATGGGCAGATTTTACCGTGCTGGAGGAGGAGGCCACGGAGGCTGTTCGTGAGCGGCTGAAGGATATTCGTATTATTGGGACGGTGATTGGTGGTGACGATATCATGCTTAATTGATGGAGCGGGGGAGGTCTGTACCTCCCCTCGGTAGCCATGCTAAATCTGCGTGGTGTAAACAATCGCCACGAACCTGACTTGAGAGCAATGGTTGGGTTCGCCATGTTTAATATTTCATTTACGTTGATGTTGTTCCCTCAATATATTTCTGATGCCTATCTTTATGGTTATGAAGTGATGGGCGGGATGATGGCTTGTTGGGGGGCTGGCGCATTTATCGGCCTATGGCTATTTCGATCTCTCCGTGGCATGCGAAGCCTGTCCTGTTGGGGCGGCTCGTTGCTCTTGCTGTATGCCATATTGATGTTGTTGGTTCCTGCGTATGTCTCTGTTGTCCTACTGGCCTGTACACTCTTTCTCTTGGGGATTATCCATAGCTGCTTATGCCTCCTGTTGTCGCTCGGGGCATTTCCCCATCAAGTGAGTTTCTCACGATGTTGGCAGCCTGATCGCTGGCCGCTGTCATTGATCATCGGAGAGGTGAGCGGTATTTCCCTTGCCGCGTTGATGCCGGATCCTGTGCGGGGAATTTCGTTGGGGGGGCTGGGAGGGCTTGCCGCCGCTATTTTCTATGGATATCTGGTACCTGGGGCGCGTGTCGTGTCGGATGTTCCGATTGCGCGGCACTGGTCGGTCATGGAGATCATGGTGACCAGACGCTTATTCATGGTTATTGGTTGGGGGAGTATCTGTTTGGCCTCCCATATGTTGTTTATGTCGTTTCCCACACTGATGAAGACGCTCTTTGACTTTTCTACATGGCAATCCGGCATGGTGATAGCCGTTTCTGATTTGATTGTATTGGGTTTTTATCCTGGGATGCGCGTGTTGGGGCCCCGCTGGGGGGCGGGATGGGCTTGGCTGGGGGTATCAATCATCTCGTTGCTCATTTTCCTGCTATTTTCGTTTTGTGCTGTGAGTTTGATTTCGTCGATCATGGTGATGCTAAGTGTCCACTGTTGCTGGCTTGTGTTTGTGATATCCAGCGTACAGCAGGGGAGCGCGGCCTTTTGTGGTGCTAGCGGCGGCGTATCTGTGCCATATTCCGTGATATTTTTCTCCTGTATTGCCTACCTACCAGCCGGCCTGCTCAATAGTTACCTAACGATCACTCTGGGTATGGCCTATCTTCCTCTATTTGCTGTGGGGATCTGCCTGGTGGGAATAGTCTGTGTACTGGGTGGCCAGGTATTATCCGCTATGACGCCAGGGCGTTGAGCGGGATTGGTCTGTCGAGAATCGGGCCCCGCTTCAAGATTAATTCTAGGTAGGTCGATGATGAAAATTCTTTGTTTTCCGGCAGCGGAGGGGGGAGCCGCACCGATGGTACATTTCCTTGGACAGTTGTCTGGGAAGTTAGCCGAGTCGATTAAAAAGAAGTTGATCGCTTTCAGTACCCAGGAGACGATCTACTCCTCCTCAAGTCTAAAAATCCTGAAACCCACGATATGGGGATATAAAGGCACTATCTATAAACTCCGTGTGGATTGTGGCGCACAGTCTGCGCGGGTGCTATTTACCTTGAGCCGTTCTAACGATCTGGTGGTGCTGCACGCCTTTTTGAAGAAAACACGTAAGACGCCCCCGAAAGAGGCCGAAATCGCGATACGTCATTTAGCGGCATTAAATGCAGGCGCTGATCCGGTTCCTTTATTTCCACATGATACCTAACGAGTGAGCCTGATACGCCAATCCGTGATGAGGGGAAGAGAGGTGCCGCTATTCTATGAACCGCTTCACTTCGTGTCTTGACATCACAGGTTATGATGCCTGATTGGAGATCGTGAGTAATGTGATATCAGTGCTACCCATTCACATCAGCGGAGGTAAGGGAGCGATGCGTCAGAGGATTATTGTATGCCCTATCATTCAGAATGAAGGGGCGTTTCTGTTGTGTAAGATGGCGGATGATCGAGGCGTGTTCCCTGGACAATGGGCGCTACCGGGTGGTGGGATGGAGGTCGGGGAAACCATGGAGGCGGCCCTACGGCGTGAGATCCGCGAGGAGTTGGGAGAGTCCTTGGTGATTAGCGAGATAACGCCGTGGACATTCCGTGATGATGTACGAACCAAGCGTTACGCGGATGGCCGTACCGAAGAGATTTACATGGTCTACCTGATCTTCGACTGCGTTAGCCGCAATCGGGACATTATCTTTAATGAAGAGTTTCAGCAAGTGGCCTGGGTTATGCCTGAGGCACTGGCCGGGATGGATCTTAATGAGGCGACCCGACTGACCTTCTGCCAGAAGGGGCTGCTGTAATACCCGATGGGAGTGTGGGGCGTGGGACTCGATGCGGTAGTGGGGAAGGGCGCGTTGCGTTGTTGGTGTTAGGGGGTTTTCGTTCCTGTCTCCCGTGCGGGTCGTCTGCTGGCCTTGAGATATCATGCGCAGAGGCGGCGCGCTACTATCATTCACTGGAGTGCTCATGGGTTAGCAGCGTAAGGAGAATGGTATGAGTGAGGGGAGCTTTGCCACGGCATTGGCGGTGACGATTGATGACAATACGGCGATGCGCGCATTCTTTAAAAAATTTTCACGTGATGAAGCGACGATCAAGGCTAATCTCTACCATGAATTACCGCAGATTATCAGCCAGCGTCCTCATAAAATTAAGGCGGCGTGGGGTTTGAAGCATCAGGGGAAAACCATTCTTGAGTATAAAATAGTGTTGAAGCCCCGTAGTTTTCGTGCCGCCTATATCCAATGTCAGCAGCAGATATCGGTGATTTTTATCTCCGATATCCTGATTAAGCGCGAGTTTGTTAATGCGCTGGCGGCGACACATCTGGCCGATTGAACGTGTTCGGTTGTGGTCGAAGGTAAAAGCATCGTACCTCACCGTGTTGGTGAGGGTGAGTGATGACGTTCGGTGGTGCGTAGGCAGTGAGCCTGGCTCCGCCCCTTAATACGAAGGTGATGAGATCTTTCGTTTTTTGTCGTTGTGAGGGAGGCGATAGGACCAGTATGCTTTGGGGTTGTATGAAACGCAGATATGTGCGCTGGGTACAATGCGACGAGCATGCCGCCAATGGATAGGGATAGCGATGCATCATTCACTTTCGCATCCGGCGAATACTCGTGGGACTGTGCGATGATAAGGACGCTATCATGCGGCTCGCGTCATGGTGCTTATGCGGCGAGCCGCGGATAGCGGGACAGCGTCTTCGCTATGGGTGATTACTCGTCGAAACTGGTGTAGAAGGTATCGTTATAGGTACACATACCGCAGTCAGCGAGGTTGCCGAAATTATTATTGTGGACTGGTGGGGTATGGGCACAGCCACTTAATACCAGGGCAGCGAGCAATAAGACGATGTATCTCATAATGGACTCCGGGTAAGGATTCTTCTGTTAAGAATTAGGTATATGCAATGCCCTACTCATCGTGAGCATTTAAATTCCCTGTGTTATTTACCGACGATTATAGCGTGAGATTTTTATGCTGTCTGCCTCACATTTAACCTAAAGTGCTTTCGCTAAGCATGAAATAATATGCAAAAAGGGTGCTGCAAAAATAAAAAGGCGTTCTGTATTTTCGGCTATTTTATAATTTCTGCACATTGTTGTGCAGCACGATAAAAAATGAAGAAATAATGGAGAATACAAAAATAATAGTGTTTTCGTTTGATTGTTTATTTTATCGATAGGATGAGTGATTGGTTATTATCTGACATGAAATGAAAGGAGCGACATTACGTATTGTACGATAGGCGATGTTTCCCCCATAGCGCATGGGGCGATAGGCGGGAAGGAGAGCCGTATCGAGAGGGGGCGTACGTCATACTCTGTGGTATCTCACAAAAGCGCAGCAACGTAATGTTGTCTATTCTTATCAGGCAGTATGCTAGACCGATGCTTGGGCTATGCCAGAACCAGAACACCGGAGGGCATTGGGTGGCTGGTGCTTGGTGTGCTGATCCACGCAGGAATCGCGCTGTTTTACGGTGAGCCAGGAGGAGGGGGTTACGATGTACAAGAATATTTTGGTGCCTGTCGATATTGAGGAAGATCTCCTGACGCAAAATGCGCTGGAGCATGTGATCTACATGGCTAAACTGACGAATGCCGAGGTGCATTTCCTGTATGTTCTGCCTGATGCACAGGCATTCGTCACTGCATACTCCTTTGGTATCAAAGAGTTTGAAAATAAAGCCGTGGCAAACGCAGAGGAGAAGTTGCTGACGTTGATCGATCATATCGATCTGCCGCGAGAGCGGATGTCTTACACTATCCGTTTCGGTACTCCACGTGATGAGGCCTTGCTACAGGCCGAGGAGATGGGGGCTGATTTGATCGTGATTGGCTCCCATCGTCCGAGTGTGAAGACTTATCTACTGGGGTCTAACGCGGCGGCTATCGTTCGTCATGCCAAGACGAATGTGTTAGTGATTCGCTGAGATCGTCGCTATTTCTTGATGACTTGAGGCGTTTTCTCGATGGCTGCGTGGGTATCACGGGCGCAGCCACTTGGTGTCCATAGCGACCTCTGTCGCCTTGGGAGGGGGTGATCGGCTAGCGATCTTTATCGTGTTGGTTAGTGAGCCTTTTTGGCATACGATTAGATTGGGATGTTTCTCGCTGCCTCAATAATTCACTGATATCACTATGAGCCAAAAAAATAATTCTTCGGAGTAAATGTTTATTGTATTTTTTGATTTATTTTAACGTAACTTTTTGATTGTTTAATGTTTTCCATATGTCTCTCGCTGAGGCCTCCCCCTTGCATCACGCTGGCTGCCGCGTAATACTAAAAATTAACGTTGTGATGGCGTGGCGTAATTTTACTTTATGCATATTATTTTAGATATTATGCAAGGTCATTGACGTTGGTGTTGGTATGATTTGGCCATGTTCTGAGTATGGCTAGGAGAGTAATAATCACGCCGGCGTTAGATAGAATTATTGTTGGTGATCTACTGACGATAATGTAGCAAAGACATCGTAGCATTATAATAACTAGGTAATTATTGCGCGGAGAATCCTCCGCGTTTTTTTTGGATATAATAAATAGTTATTAATTCTCTGTCTGCTTAGTATCAGAATAGGATAAGTATATCGATAAGATTTGAGTAATCCTATCGTGTAAAGAAAACGCTACAGTGAAAATTTTCCAGTGAGATTGAAATAATCATATTATTCGGTATGTTACTTTCATTATTGGGAGCAATTTTAGGCTTCTCTTTTATGCTATGTGCTGGCACCACAAGGTGGTAGTGAGATAAGGCATTTTGTTCATTTTGTAGGATGTCTGCTATGAAACTTTGCTGTGATGAATGTTGTGCGATAGTTTTAACAGAAAGTGATGTGAATGTCAGGTTTAGCGAGGGCGTACCCGTTAAGTTTAATGCTAATCATTTGATGTTGATCTCTGTGGAGAATGATGCAATAGACTTTTCGCTACTAGAGCCAGCTTATGTGCTTTATATTACTAGAGATTTGATAAAAGATTATCTGCACTTTTTGAAAAAAGATCTGACCAGTTATGCTCCGATATCACGTAATTTCCCACCCTACATGATGGAGCCTTGCCGAACACCCTATGTATTCAAAGAAGCGGCACGCCATTCGGTGATGCGGGATACTGATGAGATCGAGTATGAACGCAAGCGTTCGTTGACATTTGCCGCACTATCCATCTTCCTTAACAATAAGAATTTTATTCCATTTTTAATGAGGATGGTGCGGAACAATATTAGCGCAAATGTCTACAATATTATTCAAAGTGATATCAACAAGACCTGGAGCCTGACGACGGTGGCGAGTTGTCTGTGCTTGAGTCCCAGCTCATTAAAGAAAAAACTAAAAAATGAGCAGACCAGTTACAGTAAAATTGTCACCGATTGCCGCATGCGCTATGCAGTAGAGCAGTTATTAGTCTTCAATAAGAATATCTCACAAGTTTCAGCCTTATGTGGCTATAGTAGTACCTCTTATTTTATTTCGGTATTTAAGGAATATTACGGAATGACGCCGTTAAATTATGTGCATCGTTATCGTGATGGTGCCATGTTATCCTAGTCTCTACGATAGCACGCGTCGCTAGCTGGCGTTGTTTGACACGGATGTCGTCACATTCCCCCCGAGCATGTTTGCTCTCTTCTACCGCTCATATCAGTAGTCTTTTGCTACCTTATCCGTTACGGTCATGGGCCCATTCTTATCCTCGTTATCTCTTATGCTCCATGGAGAGTAAGACATGTTATCGTCGGATTTTTAACGAGAAAAGCAGTTCAGTACTAAAAAGGTCGCTGAGGATAAGGTATGGTAACCGGCTCTTGTACCGTGTACCTGTGATGACACGGTGGCGTTCCATATTGTGTAGGTAGGGAGGGGAGTCGGTGATTGAAGTTGTTTTGGTTGATCAGCAGGATAAGCCGCTAGGACGGATGGAGAAGCTGGCGGCACACCGTGAGGGGCGCCTGCACCGAGCCCTGTCGGTGTATCTCTTCAATGCGCGAGGCGAACTGTTGCTGCAACGGCGCGCCGCCGATAAATACCATGCCGGTGGGCAATGGAGTAACACCTGTTGTAGCCATCCGTTGCCAGGGGAAGCGAACGACCAGGCCGCGATGCGCCGTTTGCAGGAAGAGATGGGGATGCAATGTGCGCTCGACCCGGCCTTAACGTTGTGTTACCGCGTAGATGTGGGGCAAGGGTTGACCGAGCATGAGTTGACTCATGTGTTTGTAGGGCGTAGCGAGCAGAATCCACAGCTCAATCCGGCAGAGGTTGATGCCTTTGCGTGGCGCGCGCCTGAGCAGATCCTACAACATATGGCTCAGCAGCCGGATTATTACACACCCTGGTTTCGTGTCTGCCTACCGCAAGTCTTACAGCATCTTGCCGCGTGTCCGCGTGAAGTGGTATAGGGTCGATATCACGGATAGTGATAAGCATGAGGCCATGTACCGTGTCGGATGACTCGCGGGTATCGCGCTGGCTCCCCCTACCGGCGCTTAGCGTATCGGCGAACCACGTATCTGATTGATTCGTTATGAACCTCCCTCGATGATCCGCGCTCTGCTAAATGATATTTAGGCTACCTCTTTCCATATACCGCTATCGTGTAGGCAGCATATTTTTCCCCGATGCTTGGTGGTAGTCTGGCACGAGTAGGGAGGGGCTGCATCTGACTCCCTGTCTTAATGCTGAAAGCCTGGGTTGGAGGACGTATGGAGCAAAAAATCGGTTTTATCGGCTGTGGCAACATGGGCCGGGCTATTCTCGGGGGGCTACTCGCCAGCCAGTATGCGCAGGCGCAAGATATTTGGGTGTATAACCGCACCGCAGATAGCGTCAGAGCCATTGTCGATGAATATGGCGTAAAGGCGGCAGCGAATGCCCAGGCGCTGGCGGCCGAGGTGGATATCGTGGTGTTGGGCGTGAAGCCTAATGGTATGGTCGCCCTATTGAGTGAGATTAAGGCATCGTTGCGCCCCGAGACCATCGTCGTCTCCATCGCGGCGGGCGTGACACTAGACACCCTACAAGCGGGGCTAGCGGCGCAGCAAAAGGTGGTGCGGGTGATGCCGAATACCCCCTCGTTGGTCAATGCGGGCATGTCTTCGGTGACCCCGAATAGCCGTGTCAGCGCCGAGGAGTGTGCACGCATCGTCACCCTCTTTCGTAGCTTTGGGCGTGCGGAGGTGGTGCCTGAGGGGTTGATCCATGCGGTCGTCGGCGTGAGTGGTTCGGCTCCAGCCTATGTCTTTATGTTTATCGAAGCGATGGCGGATGCGGCGGTACAGGCGGGGATGCCACGTGCCCAGGCCTATCAGTTTGCCGCCCAGGCGGTGATGGGGGCGGCAAAGATGGTGCTGGAGACGGGTACGCATCCTGCTGAATTAAAAGATATGGTCTGTTCCCCCGCGGGTACCACCATCGAGGCGGTCGCGGCATTAGAAGAGAAGGGGATGCGGGCAGCGGTAATTGAAGCGATCGGCCGTTGTATCGCTAAGTCAGAGGCGATGAGTCGCCGCTAAGTCCCCGCTTACTCCTCGAGTAGTCTGCGCCGTCCTGATGCGGCGGCGCAAATTTCCCTGTGATGGCCAGAAGGCTCACATCACACATCACATTATGTGATCTGGCTCAAGTTTCTCTCTTGCTGACCGATAACGTGAACGTCGACCTCACGGTAGACCGGCTGAGGGATGATCCCATGCCGAAGCGTTATTTACAGGGAATAATTGATGAATCAACGTATAACAGTGCGTGGCGGATTATTAGTCATAATCTGCACTTATACCTTATTACTGCTCTTTATCAGCAGCATGGGAATTTATTTTTTACGTCAGAGTAATCATTCTCTGGCGGTCGTTAATCAGTTGCAGGCGGATGAACTGGGGCCGCTTTCAACCGGGTTTAGCGCTACGCTTCGTGCACGCTCCGCCGCCGCCGTTGCGGCGCGGCAGTTGACGCTAGCACACACGGCCGATGCCGATGCCAGTCGCCAGACGGCGGAGGGATTGATTGCCGAGTCTGATCAGATCATGGCGCAGTTCTCTGCCTTGAAAAAGGTCACTGCCGAGGGGCAGCGCCTGAGCTCGCGTGTGGAGCAGAGTTACAAAGCTTACATTCATGACGGTTTGCGCCCGATGGTACAGGCATTGGCGCAACAGAACTTGGATGCCTATTACGGTTTTCTAGAGAATCAGGTCAGTCAGCACTCGACGGAATACGATCGCGACCTGCGTGAGTTTCGTCAGTTTGCCGATAGGTTAGGGCGAGAGGCGCTGCAAAAGGCCGCTCAGGATTACCAACGGGCGATGACGCTGATCATCTCAGCCTGCCTGCTGCTGCTGGGGATGGGCGTCTTCTGTTGGTTTGCGCTGCGTCGCATCATCCTACAACCGTTGACGCAATTGGATGAGCATGTGGGGGAGATTGCGAATGGGGATCTGGCTCGTTCGTTGACGTTGAGTGGTCGCTCCGAGATAGCCCTGCTCGGGCAGAAATTGACGCAGATGCAGCGGGCGTTGGCCGGCACGGTACGTCGTGTGCGGGATGCCAGCGAGCAGGTTGATGTGGGGGCGCGCGAGTTGCGGGCCGGCAACAGTGATCTCTCGCAGCGTACTGAGGAGCTGGCGGCGTCACTCGAAGAGACGGCAGCCAGTATGGAGCAGTTGACGGCCACGGTACGCCAGAACGCGGCGAATGCCGAGCAGGCGAATCTGCTAGCCGATGGGGTCTCTAATAGCGCCAATCATGGTGCGGCCATCGTCAATGAAGCGATCGTCGGGATGCGGAGTATTTCCCAGAGCTCGCAGAAGATTGCCGACATTATCAGTGTGATCGACGGTATTGCCTTCCAGACCAATATCCTGGCGCTGAATGCTGCCGTTGAGGCGGCGCGTGCCGGTGAGCAGGGGCGTGGCTTTGCGGTGGTAGCCGGTGAAGTCCGTAACCTGGCGCAGCGCAGCGCCCAGTCGGCGAAGGAGATCAAGCAGTTGATCGAAGAGTCGGTCCATCAGGTAGGCGAGGGAGAGCGACGCGTCAGTGCCGCAGCGGATACCATGGCGAAGATCTCCGGCGAGGTGGCGCGCGTCACGGCCTTGATGTCGGAGATCTCCTGCGCCTCTCAGGAGCAGAGTCGCGGCATCGAGCAGGTCAACCAGGCGATTGCTCAGATGGATCAGGTGGCGCAGCAAAACGCCGCATTGGTGGAAGAATCGACCGCTGCGACCGCCTCGTTGGAGACGCAGAGTGAACAGCTGATGCAGAGCATGGCGACGTTCAAGCTGGTGTAAGCGCTGGGACGGCGGGCACAGTTACGGGATGTGGCCGAATATGTGTATAATTCGCACACTGTTGTTGCCCGCCGGAGCTGACTATGACCTATCGCATTGCCTTTATCGACGATCACTATATCGTTCGGTCCGGCTTCGTCCAGTTGCTGTCGCTGGAGGAGGATATGGCGGTCGTGGGTGAGTTTAGTTCGGCGGCGGAGGCGCGAGCGGGTCTACCGGGATTAGATGTGCATGTCTGTATCTGCGATATCTCGATGCCGGATGAGAGTGGCTTAGATCTCTTGGCCGATCTGCCCTCAGGCTTAGCGGTGATCATGCTGTCGATGCATGATAACGCGGCGCTGGTGGAGCTGGCGCTCGATCGTGGGGCGCGAGGGTTCCTCTCTAAACGCTGCTGTCCTGAGGATTTGACCAGCGCAGTGCGTACCGTTGCACAGGGCGGCGTCTATCTGATGCCGGAGATCGCGCAACAGTTGGCGCGGACGCGCATCGATCCGTTGACGCGTCGGGAGCGTGAAGTGGCGATGATGCTGGCTCAGGGGCTTGAGGTGCGAGAGGTCGCCGAACGCCTCGGCCTGTCGCCCAAGACTGTCCATGTCCATCGTGCCAATCTCTTCGTCAAACTTGGGGTCAACAACAACGTCGAACTGGCACATCGCCTGTTGGGGCAGTGATGCAACACCTGATCTCGACCCTGGCTATCTTCTTTTGCTACACCATCGCCGGCTTTTGCCTATGGGCCATCGGATCGGCACTGGTGGTCATGCCTGTCGAAGCCCTGCTGCTTTTCCCCTTTGGCCTGCGTATGGGCATCCTATTACAGACTCCGCCGCGTTACTGGCCTGGGATCGTCGCGGGCGATGTGGCGCTCCAGCTCTTCTTAGCGAATCAACTCGGCATGGGCGACTGGCTGGGCGCGACGCTGCTTGGTCTGCTGTCGTGCCTGGTATTAGCCTGGGGGGCGGGGGCATGGTTACGTCATCAGCAAAGTCAGGGGGCCGAGTGGCGCTGGCCGTTGCAGCAGGGCGGGGTGGTGGCACTGGCAGCGCTCTTGCAGGCGCTACTCTGGTCATTGGTGTGCGACGCCATGCCTGGACCGGCGCTGCTGCTGGGACTCTGTGGCGGCTTGACGGTGGCACCGACCTGCCTGTTGATCTGGCACTACCTGGCACAACAGAGTTGGCTGCCGCTGATGCCCGGAATCCTGCATCGTCCGGTGAATTTACGCCTGCGCCATATCGGTGCCTACCTACTGTTATTCGCATTGAGTCTCTGGCTACAGCATCTGGCACAACATGCTGAGTTGCGTCGTTTTGTCCCCTTCTGTCTGGCGATCCCGATCGTCTTTATGTCCTACCGTTATGGGTGGCAGGGGGCATTGCTGGCGACCCTGCTCAATGGTGTGGTGTTGATTGCGACAGAACCGCAGGGCGTGGCGCCGCACCGCGATCTGTTGCTCTCTCTATTGGCGCAGAGCCTGACTGGCATGCTGTTGGGCGCGGGGATCGAGCGCCAACGCGATCTGAACCGCCAGCTGAGCCAGCGTCTGGAGGAGAACCGTTCGCTGGCGCGTTCGTTGGTGATGGCGCAGGAGACAACCCGACGGGAGATCGCACGCGAACTACATGACGAGGTCGGCCAGACCATCACCGTGATCCGTACCCAGGCGGGTATCATTCGCCGTTTGAGCGACGAGCCGCGCCTGTTGGCCAGTGCGGAGGCGATAGAGAATTACGCTCTGCGGGTCTACGACGGGGTACATGAGCTGTTGGCTCAATTATGGCCAGCCTCGCTGAGCAATCTGCCGTTGGCGGCGGCGTTGGCGGCGTTGCTGCGAGACCTGCTGCCACCCGATCAGGGGATAACGACGCGACTGGATTGGCGTATCGATGAGTCAGTCCTGGACGACACGCTAAAAATCACCCTGTATCGCCTGTGCCAAGAAGGGGTCACCAATGCTTGTCGTCACGCGCATCCCAGCCATATCGAGGTGCATGGCTGGCAAGATGCGGCGGGATTGTTGCATGTGACTATCTGCGATGATGGCTGCGGCATCGATCTGGTGAATCTGACGCCGGGCTATGGGTTGCGTGGCTTGCGTGAACGCATCTGCGCCATGGGCGGCGAACTCCAGCTGGAAAGCGCGCAAGGGACGCGATTGGCTGTGATCTTGCCCGCAGTTTTATCTGCAGAGTGTGCTAACTAAGAGTTTTTCCTAACGACGCCAGGGGATTTGTATTAGTTATCCCGCGCGTGTACATCGCAACATAGCGGCTACAACGATGAGTTTCCACGCACGAGGTATTTTCCCATGTGGTTTTTCCTGAAAAGCCGCGCCGACGCGCCCGAGATCCAGGATCGCGCCAAGGTTGACGCAACCTATAAATATTGGCGTATCCAACTGATGTGGGTGATGTACGTCGGTTATGCTGCCTTCTACTTTACTCGCAAAAGCTTCAACTTCATCATGCCGGAAATGATCAGCGATCTGGGACTGAGTATGTCCGATATCGGCATCATGGGGACGCTGTTCTACATCACCTACGGCTGTTCTAAATTTATCTCCGGGATGATCAGTGACCGCTCTAACCCGCGTTATTTTATGGGGTTAGGGCTGATCATGACCGGGATTATCAACATCATCTTCGGCATGAGCTCCTCGCTGATGGTGCTGGGGGCGCTATGGATGGTGAACGCCTTCTTCCAAGGTTGGGGCTGGCCGCCGTGCTCTAAGATTCTGACCAGTTGGTACTCGCGGGCTGAGCGTGGTAGTTGGTGGGCCATTTGGAATACCTCGCATAACGTCGGCGGTGCGCTGATTCCGTTGCTGGTGGGTTTTATCTCCCTGCATTTCAGCTGGCGTTACGGCATGATCATCCCGGGGATTATCGGGATTGTACTGGGTGTGCTGATGTGCTGGCGCCTGCGCGATAAGCCGGTCACCATGGGGCTGCCGAGTGTGGGTAAGTGGCGTGATGATACCCTAGAGTTGGTACAAGAGTCCGAAGGTCAGGGGCTGTCCAACAAGGAGATCATTAAGCGCTATGTGCTGACCAACAAATATATCTGGCTGTTGGCTGTCTCTTACGTGCTGGTTTACATCGTGCGTACGGCGATTAACGACTGGGGGAACCTGTATCTGACTCAGACGAAAGGCTACTCGCTGATGACCGCCAACTCGGCGTTGTCGTTGTTCGAGGTGGGCGGCTTTATCGGTTCACTGGTCGCGGGTTGGGGCTCCGACAAGTTATTCCGGGGTAACCGTGGCCCGATGAACCTGATCTTTGCCATTGGTATCTTCCTGTCCGTAGCCGCTCTCTGGTTGATGCCGGGTGGGAGCTATGCCCTCCAGGCTGCCTGTTTCTTCTCTATCGGCTTCTTTATCTTTGGGCCGCAGATGCTGATCGGCATGGCCGCGGCGGAGTGTTCCCATAAAGATGCGGCCGGGGCCGCTACCGGATTCGTCGGTCTGTTCGCTTACCTCGGTGCCGCGCTCTCGGGCTATCCGATCGCGCGTGTGATGGAAGTGTGGCATTGGAATGGCTTTTTCGTGGTCATTTCCGTGGCGGCTTGCTTGTCTGCCCTATTTTTACTGCCTTTCCTGCGTGCCCAGCAGGCGGATAATGGCGTCGGACAGTCGGCGCAGGCGAATGCCTGACCGCTCGATATCGTCGGAAAAAAAGCATGGCTTCGGCCATGCTTTTTGCTATTGGGATGGTGAGAATAAGGGCAAAAATACCGCCGATGAGCGAGATTTCACGCATGATGGCCGATTTTCTCGGCAAACGGCAAAAGTAATGCAAAAAGAGGGTTGACGCGCTGAACGCTGAGCAGTAACATGCGCTCCGCATTCGGCGAGTAGCGCAGCCTGGTAGCGCAACACGTTCGGGACGTGTGGGTCGGAGGTTCGAATCCTCTCTCGCCGACCAAATTCCTGAGAAACCCAGCCCTTATGGCTGGGTTTTTTGCGTTATGCGCCGTTTACACCCGGTGGAGTAAAAGCCGGACCTACATTCTCCTTAATGTGTTGACGCCGTTGCATGCTAGCAGTAACATGCGCACCGCATTCGGCGAGTAGCGCAGCCTGGTAGCGCAACACGTTCGGGACGTGTGGGTCGGAGGTTCGAATCCTCTCTCGCCGACCAAATTCCTGAGAAACCCAGCCTTTATGGCTGGGTTTTTTGCTTTAGGGTGCTCTGACCCTATCCGGCCGTAGCGCCGAGTCTGAGCCGCTGCTAGCTCTCTACCGTCTGGTGGATAAACATCACACTACGGGGCGCCGCAATACGACGGTAATCTTCGCAGTTGAGGATCAGTGAACGCTCCAAGGTACCGGCGTTGAAGGCTAACTCATCGAAGCGGCTGAACAGTAATGGATCGGCGACTAGTAACAGGTCGGGATGTAGGCTAAAGGGGGGAATGGCGCCGAAGACACAATCGGTCAGCGCATTGACCTCTGCCGGACTCGCCAGCGAGGCGCGTGTCCCGCCGATACCGCGTGCCAAGGCGTTCAAATCGGCCTGTTGGTCGGCGGGAAGCACGGCCAATACGTGTTGCTTGATACCGTTCCCCTTAACGTGGCATACCAATGCCTTAGCCCCTTGACCAAGTTGTGTTCCGCGGATCTTCGCCACCTCTTCAGATTTTCCTGCGCTCGGATGCTCGACGACACGATAACGCGCCGCATGGCTGTCCAGCAGCGCCTGTAATCGTTCAAATGTTGCCTGTGACACCGTTTCTCTCCTCTTGATGACAATAGGCAGATGATAACGCCGCCAGCGTGTGACGCATGCGCATCGTCCCGCAAAAATGGCGATGACCAAGTTAGCGACCCGCCATCGACAGCATTTTTCTCTATCGATATCCCTCTCATCAGGGGGATTGAGTATATATTCGACGCTTAGGATAAATTTTTTCACCTCGGCGATCAGTGAAATCGGCTGGTAAGAATTTATTACTTAGTGAAATGCGTGGCACGTGCATACTAAGTACAAATTTCAACCTATATATGCTGTTTATTTATCACGTTTTATATAAAGAAACTGATCGTTTATTAATCGATAAACATCCCTTCGTTATATTGACGCCAACCGGAACACTTGCGAAATTGAGGCGTATAAGGCGGGCAGCGCGCTTCGCGATACCCTTATTCACATATCGATGGGCAGCCTGGCGAGTCGTTCCTCGCCGGGTTGTCGCACACCCGCCTTGGCCGTACAGGCCGCCGCCGGACGGATCGTAGAGAAAAAAACAGAGATCTGCCGGTTCACACAACATCACAGTACGGAGTTCAACGTTATGTCTGCCAAGAATAATGTATCCACGGGCCGTGGAGCGGGATGTGTCGCGCTAAAATGGGGCATTGGGCTGGTGGCGCTGGCCGTGGCCGGTAGCCTTCAGGCTAAGACGCTGGTGTATTGTTCCGAGGGATCGCCGGAGGGCTTTAACCCTCAGTTGTTTACTTCGGGCACCACCTATGATGCCAGTGCAGTTCCCATCTATAACCGTCTGATCGAATTTAAAAAGGGAACTACTGAGATTGAGCCCGGTCTGGCGGAAAGCTGGGAGGTGAGCCCCGACGGTAAGACCTATACCTTTCACCTGCGTAAGGGGGTGAAGTGGCAGGGTAATAAACTATTTAAACCGACCCGTGACTTTAATGCCGACGACGTCGTGTTCTCCTTTGAGCGCCAACGCGATGCCAATCACCCGTACCACAAAGTCTCCGGCGGCAGCTATGAGTACTTCCAGGGTATGGGATTGCCGGAGCTGATCGCCAAGGTCGAGAAGGTGGATGACCACACGGTGCGCATCGTATTGAATCATCCGGAGTCACCTTTCCTGGCCGATCTGGCGATGGATTTCGCCTCGATCCTCTCCGCCGAGTATGGCGATGCCATGATGAAGGCTGGCACACCGGAGAAGATCGACCTGGAGCCGCTGGGTACCGGCCCCTTCCAGCTGTTGCAGTATCAGAAAGACTCCAAGATCCTCTACAAGGCCAATAAGGATTATTGGGGGGCGAAGCCGAAGATCGACCGCCTGGTGTTCTCTATCACGCCAGATGCCTCGGTGCGCTATGCCAAGCTGCAAAAGAATGAGTGCCAGGTAATGCCGTACCCGAACCCGGCCGATCTGGAGCGTATGAAGCAGGATAAGAGCATCAACCTGCTGGAGCAGCCGGGGCTAAACGTCGGTTACCTGTCGTTTAACGTAGAGAAGAAGCCACTGGATAACCTCAAGGTGCGTCAGGCATTGATCATGGCGGTGAATAAGCCGGCGATCATTGAGGCGGTATATCAGAAGGCTGGGCAACCGGCGAAGAACCTGATCCCGCCGACCATGTGGGGCTATAACGATGCGGTGCAGGATTATCCTTATGACCCCGTCAAGGCTAAGGCGTTGCTGAAAGAGGCGGGTTTAGCGGATGGCTTCACCATCGATCTGTGGGCGATGCCGGTCCAGCGTCCCTATAACCCGAACGCCCGCCGTATGGCGGAGATGATCCAGGCCGATTGGGACAAGATTGGCGTCAAGGCCAAGGTGGTCACCTATGAGTGGGGGGAATACCTGAAACGCGCCAAAGATGGTGAGCATCAGGCGGTGATGATGGGATGGACCGGGGATAACGGGGATCCGGACAACTTTTTCGCCACCTTGTTTAGCTGCGATGCGGCCAAGCAGGGCTCGGGCTACTCCCGCTGGTGCTACCAGCCCTTTGAGGCGGTGATCCAACCGGCCCGTGCCGAGGCGGATCAGGCCAAGCGTGCCGATCTGTATAAGCAGGCTCAAGTGATCATGCATGATCAGGCGCCGGCACTGATCGTCGCCCACTCGACGGTGTATGAACCGGTACGCAAAGAAGTGAAGGGGTATGTGGTGGATCCGTTGGGCAAACACCACTTCGATCAGGTCTCCCTGGAGTAAGCCGTTTGCCCCTCCTTTGGGAGGGGCATCGTGCCCCCTCGCGGTAACGGGCCCTCAGGCCCGGGAGCGGTAACTAGAGTCAGGCGGCGCGTGGTCTCACGTGCCGCCATGGGTCGGCTTACGCCGACCGAATACAGAGAGTTCGGGCTATGTTGCAGTTTATTCTCCGACGTTTGGGGCTGGTCATCCCAACGTTTATCGGCATCACCCTACTGACGTTTGCTTTCGTTCATATGATCCCCGGCGATCCGGTGATGATCATGGCAGGCGAGCGTGGGATCTCGGCGGAGCGTCATGCGCAGATTATGGCTGAGATGGGGCTGGATAAGCCGCTATACCAACAATATTTCACTTACGTCAGTGATGTCCTCCATGGCGATCTCGGTCAGTCGTTGAAGAGCCGAACGCCAGTCTGGCAGGAGTTCGTGCCACGTTTCCAGGCGACGCTAGAGCTCGGTTTCTGCGCCATGCTGTTCGCCATCCTATTGGGGATACCCATCGGGGTACTGGCCGCGGTCAGGCGTGGTTCGGTGTTCGACCATACGGCGGTTGGCGTATCACTGACGGGTTACTCCATGCCGATCTTCTGGTGGGGCATGATGTTGATCATGCTGGTGTCGGTACAGCTCGATCTGACGCCGGTGTCGGGGCGCATCAGCGATACGGTGTTTCTGGATGATAGTCACCCGCTGACGGGTTTCATGCTGATCGATACCCTGCTATGGGGCGAATCGGGTGACTTCAAGGATGCGCTGATGCATCTGATCTTACCTTCCATCGTATTGGGTACCATTCCGCTGGCGGTTATCGTACGGATGACCCGCTCGGCGATGTTGGAGGTCTTGAGCGAGGACTATATCCGCACCGCGCGCGCCAAGGGACTGAGTCGTATGCGGGTGATCGTGGTACATGCTCTACGTAACGCGCTGCTGCCGGTGGTAACGGTGATCGGCCTACAGGTCGGCACGCTACTCGCCGGGGCCATTCTGACCGAGACCATTTTCTCCTGGCCGGGGTTAGGACGTTGGTTGATCGATGGCCTACAACGTCGCGATTACCCGGTGGTACAGGGGGGGGTGTTGCTGGTCGCCAGTATGATCATCCTGGTTAACCTGCTGGTGGACGTGCTGTACGGCATCGTGAACCCGCGCATCCGCCATAAACACTAGGAGGCTGACAGATGTCTGAACGAATGATGGCCGAGACGGCGGCACAGACGACGCCACCGCTGGCCGCCCCGCAGCCGCTGACGCCGCTCCAGGAATTCTGGCACTACTTCAGTCGCAATAAGGGCGCTGTCGTGGGTTTGATTTATGTGGTGATCGTGGTTCTGGTGGCGCTGGGGGCCAATTTTATCGCTCCCCATCTGCCACAGGAGCAGTTCCGTGATGCGCTATTACGCCCGCCGGTTTGGGAGACGGGGGGAAGCTGGCGTTTTATTCTCGGTACCGATGATGTCGGGCGTGATGTGTTATCGCGTTTGATCTACGGTGCCCGTTTGTCGCTGTTGGTAGGCTGTTTGGTGGTGGCACTCTCTCTGGTGTTAGGGGTGGTGTTAGGACTGCTGGCCGGTTATTTCGGCGGCTGGGTGGATGCGTTGATCATGCGCGTGGTGGATATCATGCTGGCGCTGCCGAGCTTGCTGTTGGCATTGGTGCTGGTGGCTATCTTCGGTCCCTCCATCGTTAATGCCTCGCTGGCCTTAACCTTTGTCGCCTTACCACACTATGTGCGCCTGACGCGCGCCGCTGTGCTGGCGGAGGTGCATCGCGACTATGTCACCGCCTCCGGTGTCGCCGGCGCCGGTGCGTTACGCCAGATGTTTATCAATATTCTACCCAACTGTCTAGCGCCGTTGATCGTGCAGGCTTCGCTGGGTTTTTCTAACGCGATTCTCGACATGGCGGCGTTAGGTTTCCTGGGAATGGGAGCACAGCCACCGACGCCGGAGTGGGGCACCATGCTGTCCGATGTGTTGCAGTTCGCCCAGAGTGCCTGGTGGGTGGTGACCTTCCCCGGGGTGGCGATTCTGCTGACGGTATTGGCGTTTAACCTGATGGGTGACGGCCTGCGCGATGCGCTGGATCCGAAGCTGAAGCAGTAAGGGAAAGAGCAATGGCATTATTAGACGTAAATCAGCTATCGGTTCATTTTGGCGACGCGAACGCCCCTTTCCGCGCGGTTGACCGCATTAGCTATCAGGTGGAGCAGGGTGAGGTCGTCGGTATCGTCGGCGAATCGGGATCGGGTAAGTCCGTTAGTTCGCTGGCGATCATGGGGTTGATTGATTTTCCCGGTCGGGTGATGGCACAGCAGTTGCACTTTAATGGCGCCGATCTGCAGCGTCTCTCCGAGCGCGAGCGGCGCCAACTGGTGGGTGCCGAAGTGGCAATGATCTTCCAGGATCCGATGACCAGCCTAAATCCCTGTTATACGGTGGGCTATCAGATCATGGAGGCCTTGAAGGTACATCAGGGCGGTAATCGCCGTACCCGACGCCAGCGCGCGATTGACCTGCTCACCCAAGTCGGTATTCCCGATCCCGCTTCACGCTTGGATGTCTACCCGCATCAGCTGTCTGGCGGTATGAGCCAGCGGGTGATGATCGCCATGGCGATCGCCTGTCGGCCGAAGCTGTTGATTGCCGATGAGCCGACTACCGCGCTGGATGTCACCATTCAGGCGCAGATCATCGAGCTGTTGCTGGCGCTACAACAGCGGGAAAATATGGCGTTGGTACTGATCACCCACGACTTGGCGCTGGTGGCCGAGGCGGCACATAAGATTATCGTGATGTATGCCGGCCAGGTGGTCGAGGCCGGATTGGCTGGCGAGATTTTTCATACCCCGCGCCACCCCTATACCCAGGCGTTGCTGCGGGCGCTGCCCGAGTTTGCCGTCGATGGCGAGCGCCTCGTGTCGCTGCCGGGGGTGGTGCCGGGTAAGTATGATCGTCCGACAGGCTGCCTATTGAATCCGCGGTGTCCCTATGCCACGGAGCGCTGCCGTCAAGAAGAACCGGCGTTGCGTAGCCTGAATGGGCGCGAGGTGAAATGCCATACTCCACTGGACGATGCCGGGAGGCCGACCGCATGAGTGAAACCAGACAACAGCTACCGTTGCTGCAAGCGGTAGATCTAAAGAAGCACTACCCGGTAAAGGGGGGACTCTTTACCCCGCAGCGCTTGGTGAAGGCCTTGGATGGCGTCTCGTTTAGCCTGGAGCGAGGTAAGACGTTGGCGGTGGTCGGTGAATCCGGCTGCGGTAAGTCGACGTTGGGCCGCTTGCTGACCATGATCGAGACCCCGAGCGCCGGTGAACTCTATTACCAGGGACAAGATCTGCTCCAGCGCGATCCGGCGGCGCAGAAGTTGCGGCGCCAGAAAATTCAGATCGTATTTCAGAATCCCTATGCTTCACTCAATCCGCGCAAGAAGATCGGCGCGCTCCTGGAGGAGCCGCTGGTGATCAACACGACGCTCTCTGCGGCGGAGCGCCGCGAACGGGCGTTGGCGATGATGGCGCGGGTCGGCTTGAAGACGGAGCATTACGATCGCTATCCACATATGTTCTCCGGCGGCCAGCGCCAGCGTATCGCCATTGCGCGTGGCTTGATGCTCAATCCCGATGTGATGATCGCCGATGAGCCGGTATCGGCGCTTGATGTCTCGGTACGGGCTCAGGTTCTGAACCTGATGATGGATCTGCAGCAGGAGCTGGGGCTCTCCTATGTCTTCATCTCGCACGATCTGTCGGTGGTGGAACATATCGCCGACGAGGTGATGGTGATGTACCTGGGGCGCTGTGTCGAGAAGGGAAGCAAGGCGCAGGTCTTCGCTAATCCGCGCCATCCTTATACCCAGGCGCTGTTATCGGCGACGCCCCGCCTCAATCCGCAGGCACGCCGGCAGCGTATCAAGTTGAGCGGCGAACTGCCCAGCCCATTGAATCCCCCGCCTGGCTGCGCCTTCAATGCCCGCTGCCGTTGTGCTTTCGACATGTGTCGTCAGCTGCAACCCCAACTGCGTGACTACGATGGGCAACGGATCGCCTGTTTCGCTGTGGAGCAGGAGGCGGCTCCCTCCCAGTCAGTCGCCGAATAAAAAAAGCGCCGATAGGCGCTTTTTTTATGATGACGCACGCTGTCATTGCGGGTAAGGCACCCAGTCGCCGCCGTTGAGGCGGACGTAAGGTTTACCTTGATACATCATGACGATGGCGTTGTCATTCTCCGACACGACGGCACTTTGCGGAAGATGTTGCACCAATGCCTGCCAGTCTACGCTGGGTTGGCTGAAGATCTTGCCGTCGAGGGTGCGGGCGACCAGCTCGGAGAGGGCCAGATAGCTGCTGGGCTGGCTAACGATAACCGGGGCCGTCGGCGCCGGTGCTTTCATGCCGCTAAAGATGATCCCGACCGGTACATGGGTGATCGCCGGGCTGGGAATATCGCGTAGCCCCGCCATCTGCATCTTGTCTCCGACCACCGCGGCGCCATGCTCGGGAACGATCATTACCATCACGCGACGCCCCGACTTCTCTAACTCCGTCAGGAAGCTATTCAGTTGATCGAGTAGGTCTTGGGCACGCGGTTTGAAATCCGCACCTTGGTGGCTACCGAGGAAACGGTTGCCGTCGTGTAGGGGAATTAGGTTAATAAAGCTGGCACTACGGACATCACCCTGTTGCTCGGTATTGCTCAACCAGCGTTGGAGTAGCGCCAGATCGTTGGTGATAGGTTCACCATTGAAGGCGGTTAGCTCGCTCGGTAGACCAGTATTGGCGCTGAGAGGGGCTTGTATGTTGCCGTATTGACGCAGATGTTGCAGATAGTCACCGAATACCCCGGAATGATCCAGCGCGAGCTCTTGGCGGAATCCCAATCGAGCCAGGTTTGTCATCAGATCGCATTGTGTCGAGACTGGACTATAGAGCGCTTTATGCGAGGGTTGGCCGCAGCTAGCACGCATGATGCGGATAGCGGCCGGGCCGCTATAGGCGGTGGCCGAGTTGAAGTTACTGAACAGAATATCCATGCGTTTCCACAGTGGGTGATCCTGTAAACCGACGGCCTGAAGGTCACTCCAGGAGAGCGAGCAGATATTCAGGATCAGCAGATCGAACGGCTGAGATCCCGCCGGAAGCACCGTTGGAAAATGGGTTTGTCGCTGTTGCTCGCTGGCGTAAAAGCGATTCAACCAGTCGTTAAGGTTCTGATTGCTTGGCGGCGCACTCTGGGGCGGAATGTCTGCCGTACTGCTCTCTGCTGCGGTCATGCCAGCGCTCACGCTCGCCATTTCCTGGCGTGTCGTTACGCTGGATTGCGCCTCTCGCGCGTCGGCAGAGAAGCTAAGTTGCGGCACGCCTAGCGCCCCGAGGTTGACCCAGAGCAGGGCCGCAATCGTAAAGGTGGTGATGCGGAGCCACTGGGCAAGAAACAGATAGGCGACGCCGATCACCAGTGCTGCGCCGATCATATTCCAGTTGATGAATCGTCGGGCGAGTTCTAATACATAAGGTGCGCTGAAATGACTCCACATCGCCCGCTGATGAATGATGCTATTCAGCCCAGGTAGCCAGGTATCGTAGTAAAACAGGGCCAGGCCAATGGGTAATGCCAGCCAGTTACGTAGACGATGTAGGTGGCTCGATGGCAGAGGAAACAGGAGGAAAGCCAGAAACACCAGGTTGGCGAAAGGGTGAAAGTTAAGGTAGCCGTACCACAACAGCGCCAGCTTGAGCAGGAAGTAAAGATTCCAGCCGCCTAGCCCGCGCCAGTGGTAGCCCCGATCGGATAACATGCTCTTCGGCTCAGTGTGTTTTGCCATGTTTATCTACCGTTGCTGAGAGAGGGCGGCGGTGTAGCACCGTAACCGGTTTAAGATAACGTGTCGGCATGAGTCTCTGCCGTAGTGAACGTAACGGGTGGGGGCAGCGCCGGTGTAAGTAAAACCCGGCGGGTAGCATCACCAGTGCGCATAAGGCGATCAATTGCAGGATGTCCGTTATAGTGATCATTGCGTCACCTCCGCTGAAACGCGACCCAACACAATCGGTGTGGGGAGGCGTCGTGGCTGGGGCCCCTGGTGTTGTTCTGGCGCCTCGCAGAATGAGGGGGCCGGCGTGTCGAGCGCCGGTCTCGCTGAGGGCGCTTGATCGCGCATGCGCGTCAGTTCCAGAAGCAGTTCGCCATCTTGGTGCCAGATGCGGTAGCTACTGAACAGCTCGGCGATCGATAAGGGAAAAATAGATCGCAAGGCCGTCTTCAGCTCATGGGGGCGACAATAGGCGAGAAACAGTACCAAACGCTGTTGGTCAAGGGTGATCAGATCTCCGTCACGCCGCACGCGGCAGAGCGCGAGAAGTTGCTCTGCCTCCATCCCGGAGACGGGCTGCAAGGAGACCAAGGTCCCGCGCCCATTGTGCGGTAACAGGGGATTATCGAGCAGATCGAGCAGCAATGTGCAGAAACGTAAATAGGGCTGATAACCACGCAGCTTGAGGGGGCGTAGCGAGTTGAGTAGTGTGGTGATATTCGCGGGCACGTGACGCGGAAAGGTATGCCCCTGTAACCCTTCGATGATGACTAAGGTATTGGATAGGGTTGCCCCCAAGGGAATGACCGTATTCGCGCCGCAGGCCAGTAGCAGGCGCTCATCGCTGCTGCGTTGCTTGGTCGTCAGCTCGCGCACCACGATTTTTAGCGCATTGCCCCGTTGACGTCGTAATGTATGGATTTGGCGCGCCAAATCGTCAACTTGATCATTTTGCGCAAGGGAAAACAGCAGGGTGGCCGCTTGCGCCGTCAGGGCCGCGGTAAACAACTCTTGATTCGACGCGAAGAGATGCCAGTGTTCAGAGAACGGGGGGGCACCCTCTAGCGCGGCGTTATGCGCAAGATACTCCTGTTCATCCTGATGAGGCTGTAGCATGATCGTCGCATTGTTAGCAACCTCCCAGCCCTGTGGCGTGGCGATCAGTTCGATATTCTGCTGAGCGGAAACGCCGGATGTATTACTCCAGAAGGCGACATCATAGCGCCAGCAATCTAATTGCCAGCGTAGACTGACTAATCCGTAAAGTTGCCGATTTAAGGGAATTAATTGATTGCGTAATGAATCAGTTCCCATACCGTGGTTAAAAATGAATAGCGTCGCGTTGTGTCGCTGTAATACGTCGCTAATACGCTGGAGCCACTCTGCGAGCCAATTTGCCGGCTGATGCACTAATGCCGCAGCGGGGAGCAAGAGCAATAGCAGATGGGGGCGTTGATTGAGGAGGCGGCTCAACTCATTAGGGAATGCCATCAATGCTGACGGTGTCGGCGCCAGGCGATAAATCGCTAATGATTCGGGCCCTTGTTGATAGCCCTCTTCCAGTATCGACGCGGCCTCACCCCCAACATCGATGAGGGTAACGCGAGCGACCGTTTGCTGCGCCTGGATCGTTTGGCGGCATAGGCTGAGCACATCTTGCGTCCGATCGCACCCTAACCAGTAGAGGCCATGTAGCTGCCCAACTTGTAGCTCGTCCCACAGTTGCGAGATGCCGAGAGTAAATGATTGTGCCATGGCGTATCGACTTTGCGTGAGTAAAGGGTTAGTCCATCTCTAATATCAGAGAAATATCTCGTCTAATTAAAATATTAAATAATAAACATGCTTATAAATTCTGTTTTGCATTCTGGCCGCGTCCTTTTTTTACCTTGCTATACTCATTTAAACCATAGCTGAATTTTTCTGGTTAGCAGAATGCATGAACAAACAAACTCTCGCTTGGATAGCGATCCATTGGCGTCGGAAGATCTGTCTGCGCTGTATAAGATATACGGTGCGATGAAGATTGAGTATGTCAATGTTGTGCGAATGGAGCACATAAATAGAGTATTTGAACGCTGGCCACTGTTGGCCGAGTGCCGTAATCAGACTCAACAAAGGGATTGACCGCTATGACGATCGTGGCGCTACAGGGGTTACATGGCGGAGTCGGTACGACCAGTACCGCTGCGGCGCTGGGGTGGGCGCTTCATCGATTGGGGAAGCGAGTCCTGGTGGTGGATGCCACTCCTGACGATCAATTGGCGATGCATTTTAATTTACCCCTCTCTGAGCGCGGGGGGTGGGCCAGCGCATGTTTGGCGGGCGGAGCCTGGCAAGAGACGGCGTGGCGTTATGCGCAAGGGCTCGATTTTCTTCCCTTCGGCGCCGTCGCGGCCGATCACTTGCCTAGGCTAGCGGCAAGCCTTCACCATTCCGAGGGGCTGTCTGCCTTCACGCTATTACGTGATGCTTATGACTGGATCGTGTTGGACATCGGGAGTGGTGAGCATGCATTAACGCGTCAGATGACGGCCTGGAGCGAACTCTTGATCGTGCTGGCGCTTGCCGAGGCGAACTGTCATCTGCGCTTACATCGCCAGGCGCTCCCCCGCGATGCCCATCTGCTGATTACCCAGCTATTACCCAGTAGCGTGTTGCAGGAGGACATTTACTTACTCTGGCAGCAAACGCTTCCGGCGCTGATTCCGTTGGTACTGCATCGTGATGAGGCGATGGCCGAGGCCGCGGCCAGTAAGCAGCCGGTGGGCGAGTTCGCCCCCCATTCGCTGGTGGCTCAGGAGATCACGAGTCTGGCGGCGTGGTGTCTATTGCAGGCGCGAGCGGAGCCAAATCAGGATCCGGGAGGGACGACGCCATGATGCACGTGCTGGATGTGCTATTGGCGGCGGATGCCCGGCGAGCATGGATTCATCGCTATCGCGCTTACCGTGAGCATGGCGCGTCGTCGTTCTCGGCGGGGGTGGGCTGCTGTTGGGTGGCGTTGGCCTGGGCGATCCTCTGCCTGGAGTCACCGGCTTGGCAAGCGGTACGCCAGCAGCGTGCGCGTTGGTTTCCGCATATTGATCCGTTACGGCCACGCTTGCTCGATCCGTTACGTTACCTGCTACAAGGTCTTTGGCTGGTATCCATCGGTCGTCCGGCGTCGATGACCCTGCTGGGATGGGTACGGTGTGGCTATCGGCGTATGCTGCAATGGCTGGCGGCCTTACCATCCCGCCTGGCACCGCACAGTGAGGATGACGTCTCCCTATTGTCGGCACTCCCTTCCGGGTTGCGTCGCATCATCCTTGCGGTCGTGATTTTGCTCGCCTCGGCGCTGGCGCTGTTATGTATCTCGCAGCCTTTTGATCTCGTGTCGCAAGCCATCTTCGTGCTGTTACTGTGGGGGTGCGCCATGGTGATCCGCCACATTCCCGGCCGGTTTACGACGCTGCTGCTGGTATTGTTATCGATCACCGTCTCCTGCCGCTACATCTGGTGGCGCTATACCACTACCCTGAATTGGGATGATCCCTTCAGCCTGATCTGTGGGCTCCTATTGCTGGCGGCCGAGAGCTATGCCTGGGTCGTGCTGGTGTTGGGCTATTTCCAATCGATCTGGCCGCTGAATCGGCCACCGGTGGCCTTGCCGAAAGATGTGACGCAGTGGCCGACGGTCGACATCCTCGTTCCTACCTATAACGAGGATTTACGCGTCGTCAAACCGACCATCTATGCCGCCCTGGGTATCGACTGGCCGCGGGATCGCATCAATATTTATCTGTTGGATGATGGGAATCGTGAGAGTTTCCGCGATTTTGCCCAGGAGGTGGGGATCCACTACATCGCCCGCCCGACGCATGAACATGCCAAGGCGGGGAACTTAAATTATGCGCTGAAGCGGATCACGGGGGAGTTTGTCGCGGTGTTTGACTGTGACCATGTACCGACTCGTACCTTCCTACAATTGACCATGGGCTGGTTCCTGCGTGAGAAGCGACTGGCCATTTTGCAGACGCCGCACCATTTCTTTTCCCCCGACCCTTTCGAGCGCAATCTCGGGAATTTCCGGCGGACGCCGAACGAAGGGCAACTGTTCTATGGTTTGTTGCAGAATGGCAACGACATGTGGAACGCCGCCTTCTTTTGTGGATCTTGTACCGTATTACGCCGTTGCGCACTGGATGAGATCGGCGGCATCGCCGTCGAAACCGTCACCGAGGATGCGCATACTTCGCTGCGCTTGCATCGTCAGGGGTGGTCATCGGCCTACATTCGCATCCCCTTGGCCGCGGGCTTGGCAACGGAGAGCCTGTCAGCCCACATTGGCCAACGTATGCGTTGGGCACGCGGTATGACACAGATCTTTCGCCTCGATAATCCCTTCTTGGGGCGCGGATTGAGTATGGGGCAGCGCCTGTGCTACGCCAACGCCATGTTGCACTTTCTCTCCGGGATCCCACGCTTGATCTTCTTGCTCGCGCCATTGGCATTCTTGTTGTTCCATACCTATGTCATCTTCGCGCCAGCGCTGGCGATCATCCTGTACGTCCTCCCGCATATGTACCACTCCAGCCTCGCGCGAGTCCGCCTACAGGGACGCTATCGCCACTCTTACTGGAATGAGATTTATGAGACGGTGCTGGCCTGGTATATCGCCCGGCCGACCTTAGTCGCGTTAATCAATCCGCGTAAAGGCCGCTTTAATGTCACCCAGAAGGGGGGGCTGGTGGCGCAGAATCATATGGATTGGGTGATTTCCTCGCCCTATCTCATCCTGGTCCTGCTGAATGTGTTGGGGTTGCTGTTCGGTGCTTGGCGCCTGCTATTTGGGCCAGAGAATGAGCTATTTACCGTGCTGCTGACCGTCGCATGGGTGATGTATAACCTGATTATTCTCGGGGGCGCCGCCGCCGTGGCGGTTGAAGTGCGGCAATTGCGCCAGGCGCATCGCGTCGAAATGGCGATGCCTGCCGTGTTGATGCGCCATGATGGGCACCTCTATCCCTGCACGCTGCGTGACTATTCCGATGGCGGTGTCGGTGTGGAGCTTGCCGATGATCGTCTAGTCTTACAGGAAGGTGAGCCCATTTCCTTGTTGTTACAGAAGGGAACGGAGAGTTTCGTCTTCCCCATCACCGTGACGCGTGTGTTTGGTCGTCGTGCCGGGTTGCGCTTAGAGGGATTAAGCGTCGCGCAACATATCGCTTTTGTGCAGTGTACCTTCGCCCGCGCCGATACCTGGGCGCTGTGGCAACAGGCGATCCCGGAGGATCACTTAGGCGGTGGATTTGTCACTATTTTGCGTTTGGTCGGCCGGGGTTATCGCAATCTTGCGGAGTATGCGCCGGCCCCGTGGAGTACACCGATCGTGGCGGTAGTTCGTCTGAGCGCTTGGCTGCTCTCTTTTCTGCCACGCCCGGTCGCGCGTCAGCCGAACGCCTAGTATCGACGGTCGACACGGCGTGAGTAGGTATTAACTAATGGAGTTACGGAGATACCCATGATGAAGAGCCTTCCCCTATTGTGGGCTGCTACGGTGTTAGGTGTGAGTATGCTGGCGCAGGCTGAATCTCCGTCGCCCCTGACTACGGAGAGCACGGCGACGGATAGCACACCGATATCGGTGACGCCGCCCCCCTTGGCCGCCGAGCGTATGACGACGGACGCGGTGTCGCCAGCGGCCCCTGTCGTGGCGTCAACGGATATGTCGGCGCCACGAGCGACCCAGACGCTGGATCTGACACAGCTATCCTCGGGACCGACGGTGTTGCGCGCCGATAATCCCAACGCCTATATGGAGTTCGGCGTCGCACGTGACCAGTTGGTGACGCGCGCCATCCTTAACCTGGAGTTTACCCCGTCGCCTTCACTGGTCCCGTTGATCTCCCAGGTAAAACTATTCTTGAACGATGATTTGATCGGTGTGGTGACCGTGGAAAAGGCGCAGTTGGGGCATGCAAATCAACTCCAGATCCCCATCGATGCCCACTATATTACCGATTTTAACCGCATCCGACTGGAGTTTGTCGGCCGTTATCAGCCGTATCGGATGTGTGAAAATGAGTGGCATCCGACGCTATGGCTGGCCATCGGTAAGAACAGTAGCCTGACCTTAGAGACGCAGGCGTTGGCGGTACAGAATGATCTGGCGCTATTCCCGCGTCCCTTCTTTGATCGCTTCAGTAAGGCGGCGCTGACCCTGCCGGTGGTGTTTGCGGCTCAGCCGGACTTGGCACAGCAGCAGGCCGCCGCGGTGTTAGCTTCCTGGTTTGGCGTCCAGGCGCAGTGGCGTGGCCAGCGTTTCCCGGTGCTGTATAACCAGTTGCCGGATCGCCATGGGGTCGTGTTCGCCACCAACACGTCTCGTCCCGACTTCTTGCGTGACTACCCGGCGGTGAAGGGGCCAACGGTCGCGATGATGTCTCATCCGAATAATCCCTATATTAAGCTGTTACTGATCCTGGGGCGCGACGATAACGATCTGATGACGGCGGTGCGTGGCCTTGCTCAGGGTAATGCCATGTTGCGAGGGGATCGCGTCGCCATCGATCAGGTCGAGACCTTGGCGCCCCGTCAGCCTTACGATGCGCCTAACTGGGTGCCGACCGATCGGCCGGTGACCTTCGGCGAGCTGCAAGACTATGACGAGCAATTGCAATCTGTCGGCATCCGCCCCGCGCCGATCTCGTTGACGCTGAACCTGCCGCCCGATCTCTTTTTGCATCGCAACGCCTACGTGGATATGAACCTCAAGTATCGCTATACCCAGCCACCGTTTAAGGATGGCTCGCGGATGGCGGTTAGCATCAATCGTCAGTTCGTACAGGCATTCCCCTTGGTGCCGACGGAGAACGAGGGGCAGGCGGTGTTGCATATCCCGCTGATTCAGGGACTGATCGATAAACTGGATCAGGTCACCATTCCGGCGGTGAAGTTAGGGATTGAAAACAATCTGCGCTTCGACTTCGATTATGTGGTGCCCTATCTGACGCCGGCGAGCGGCGAGTGCGTCTCTTATCAGCCGCTGCCGAATACGGCGGCCATCGAAAAAAGTTCTACTCTCGATCTGTCGGGTTTCCGCCATTTCATCGCCATGCCGAATCTGCGCAGTTTTGCCAACGCCGGCTTCCCCTTTAGCCGCCTGGCCGATCTGTCGCAGACCCTGGTGGTCGTGGCTTCGAAGCCCTCGCCGATTCAGGTGAGCACGCTGCTGGCGACCCTGGGAAACATCGGCGCTCAGACCGGTTACCCGGCATTAGCGGTCACCTTGAGCGACGATGTTGCTCAGGCGCGTGCGCAGGATCGCGACATCTTGGTGATCGGGCGGATTCCGTCGACACTGCGTGATGCCGATCGGGTGGCGATGTTGGTCGATGCAACCCAGAGCTGGCTGATGAGTCCGATGAGTAATACGGCGCCGGATAACACCATTCCCGATCCCGATGCCCAACGTCCGGCCGCGAAAACGACATTCAGCGCCCAGGCGCCTCTGGCGGTGATCGTCGGCTTCGAATCGCCGTTCAGTGCGCAGCGCAGCGTGGTCGCGTTGCTGGCGGATGATCAAGCGGGCTATACACTACTCAATGAGGCGTTGATCGATAAGGGGAAAACCGCCGCCATGTATGGGTCGGTCGCTATCGTGCGTAGCTCCGGTGTCAATAGTCTACGAGTCGGTGATATTTACTATGTCGGTCATCTGCCGTGGTGGGAACGGCTGTGGTATACCTTCTCCTCACACCCATACATTTTAGCCGCATTGGCATTGCTGGCGATCGTATTGGTGAGCCTGGTGCTGTGGCGTGTGCCGAGCTGGCTGCGTCGCCGCCGTCTGGAGTCCGACGAGAGGAGATAAATGCATGAGGGAATATGTCTGCCGAGCCTTGATGGCCGTGGTCTTGCTGGGCGCTAGCGCCGGCGGTGTCCTGGGGGCGGCCTGTGAATGGCCGGCCTGGATGCAGTTTCGCCAGGATTACATCACGCCCGACGGGCGGGTGATCGATCCCAGTACGCCGCGCCAGGTCACCACCTCGGAGGGACAAAGCTACGCCTTATTCTTCGCGCTAGTGGATAACGATAGGGCGCTGTTCGCTCGGTTACTGGCCTGGACCCAGGACAATCTGGCGCAAGGAAGCCTAAAACAGCGCCTTCCGGCTTGGCTCTGGGGACGGCACGACGATGGCCAATGGCGGGTATTGGACAATAACTCCGCGTCGGATGCCGATTTGTGGATCGCTTACACGTTGTTGGAGGCGGGACGGCTATGGCAGGAGGAGCACTATCAGCGGCTGGGGATCGCCTTGCTGGCCCGCATCGCCCGCGAAGAGGTGGTTGCCTTGCCCGGTTTCGGCATGATGCTGTTACCGGGACGCTATGGCTTCCGACGTGGCGCCTTGTGGACCATCAACCCCAGTTATCTGCCCCCGCAGATCCTGGCGCGCCTCGCGCCATTACATGGTCCTTGGAACCGTTTGCAGTACAGTGCGCTGCGTATGCTGCAGGTGACTTCACCGCGCGGCATCGTGCCGGATTGGACCAATTGGCAGCGTAATAAGGGCTGGTTAGCGACGCCGGGGCGCGCCTATATCAGCGGCTATGACGCGATTCGCGCCTATCTCTGGGCTGGTATGCTGGCCGAGGGGGCGCCGGCGAAGCGCACGCTGATCAAGCATTGGCAGCCGATGGCACAATTGAGTGAGCAGTTGGGGTATATCCCAGAAAAGGTGGGCGTTCTCGATGGCGTGCCACAAGGTGAAGGTAACGTCGGTTTCTCCGCCGCCATGTTGCCATTTTTAGCGGCGAGTGAGAGTCCTTTGCTGGCGACGCTACGCCAGCGAGTACTGACTAACCCGCCAGGTAAGGATAACTACTACAGTTCAGTCCTGATGTTGTTTGGTCTCGGCTGGGATCAGCAGCGTTTCCGTTTTAACCTACAGGGTGAACTGGTGCCAAATTGGGGTGCCACATGCGTCGTTTCCCACTGAGTCTGAGTGCGCTGCCGGTTGCGCTAGCGTTGAGTGGTCCGCTGAGTGCCGGCGAGGTGAATGCGACCGACTGGCTGTTGGAGCAGGTGCGTATTGGCGAGGCTGAGCAGCGTTATGATCTGGTGATGCAGTCACTCGATCGGCTGATGATGATCGCCCCGAACGATCCTGAGGTCATCATGGCGCGCATACGTTTGTTGCTGCGTCAAGGTAACACCCAGGGGGCCGGGCAGTTGGCCGACCAGCTCTGTCTGCCGGCTAACCAGGCGGCGGTCTGTCAGCGTGCGCGGATGTTGCTGGCGTTGAACACGCCGCAGGGGCGCCAGGCATTACAGCAGGCGCGCCTGTTGGCCACGGCTGGCCAGTATACGGCGGCCGTGGCGGCCTATGATGCCCTATGGCAGGGGGCGCCGCCGCCCTTGGATCTGGCCGCAGAATATTGGCGAACCGTCGCTCGTCTTACGGGGCAGACGCCACGCGCGATCGCGGCACTCCAGGCGTTAAATCAGCGTTATCCTTACGATGTCGCTGTCGCAGAGACTTTAGTGAAGCTGCTGCTATCGCAGGGGCAGCAGCAAGAGGCCGACGCGCTGTTGATGCGCATGGCGGAGAATGAGGCGACGCGTCCTCGCGCCGCCGCGATCGGGTTGGCACAGATTCAGCGCATGCCGCCGGGGAGTGAGCGTATTGCGGCGTTACGCCGTTATATTCAACGCTTCCAAGGGGTGCCGCAGGCGGTGGCCGATGCCGAGACATTGCTCCAGGCACAGCTGGCGGCGACTCAACCGGGCGCTGAATCGGCTCCTACCGCAGCGGGTGAAGCCTCGCCGAACGCCGCCACTCAGTCCATCCCCGCTCAGGCGGGTACCCAATCGCTCCCTGCCGCAGTGGGTGAAACCTCGCTGAACGCCGCCACTCAGCCCGAGCCCCCCGCTCAGGCGGTGAATAATAATGGGGCCGCCTTGGGGGCATTGGCGGAAGCATATTCGCAACGCGGGGAGCGCCAACAGGCGATCACACTCTTCGAACGCGCCATCGCCGCCGCACCGGATAGCGATCAACAGGGGAAGTGGCACAGCCTATTGAAGACCAATCGTTATTGGCTGCTCGTTAAGCAGGGCGATGAGGCGTTAGCGGCGCGACGTTATGATGAGGCGCGCCAGAAGTACCGCCAAGCACAGGCCTTGGACGGTCAGGAGGCCTATGCCCTGATCGGTCTGGGCGATGTGGCCGCGGCACAGGGTGATCTGGCCAGCGCCGAGCGGACGTATCAGCGAGCATTACAGCTCGATAGCAACAACGGCAGCGCCTTACGTAAGTTAGTGGGCGTTTACCAACAGCAGTCGCCCGATAAGGCGTTGATGTATTTGCAACAGTTACCTAGCGCGCAACGCCGCGCCCTCAAGGCCAACTATCAGTCGTTGCAGAGTGATGCATTGCAACAGCAGGCCGCTGTTTTGGCGGGGCGCCAGGCGTGGGGACCCGCACTTGAGCGCCTGACGGCGGCACAACAGCTGACGCCGGATGATGTTTGGCTGAATTATCGCTTGGCCGGTACGCTGGTCAGCGCGGGACAACCGCTACGTGGCGATGCCTTGATGCAGCGGATGGCACAGCGTTTCCCGCACGATCGCGATCAAATCTATGCGCATGCCCTCTACCTTTCATCACGCGATCAGACCCAGCAGGCGGAGGCGGTGTTACGGCAGTTGCCGCGCGACCAGTGGAGCGACGGGATGCAGGCCTTGGCGCTACGTTTGCAGGCAAACCGTATCTTGGCGCATGCCAACCAGCTACGCGATGCGGGCGATGAGACGCAAGCGATCGCTTACTTACAACGCCAACCCTCCTCTCCGGCCATCGATCTGACCTTGGCCGATTGGGCCCTGGCGCGCGATGACTATCACACCGCCTTACAAGGTTATCAGCAGGTGCTGGCCCGAGATCCGCAGAATGCCGATGCGCGTCTCGGGATGATAGAGACACGCGTGGCACAGGGGGACTATCCGGCGGCTCGAGCCGCCTTGCAAAACGAGCCACCACCGCGTGTACCGGTCGATCTCGGCACGCAACGGCGTCTCGCCAACGCCTGGGCTGCCAGTGGCGATCCGGCACAGGCGCAGCGTCTCTTCGATCCGTTGTTGTCCGAGGCGCGACGCACGCCGGGAATGAATGGTGCTTTGCTGTTGCGCGATGATGCGCGTCTGGCGCGCCAGTTGGGGCAGACCCCTCGGGCGCAGGACGATCTGCGCGCGGCGATGGGCGTGGCGGCGATCGGCGAAGTTGCCGCCCAAGATAACGAGGGTTTTACGCGTCTTACGCGTATCGATAGCCAAGATGATTGGCTTAAACGCAGTATTCGATCCGATAGCGCCGATCTCTATCGGCAGCAGGAGGTCCGTTTCACCCTGGAGCATGATTACTGGGGATCGAGTGGTAGCGGCGGCTATTCCGATCTGAAGGCGCATACGACGATGCTACAGGCCGACATGCCGCTTTATGACGGTCGACTGTTTGCCCGTAGTGATCTGGTCGATATGGATGAGGGGCGCCTGTCGGGCGGAGCCTACCAGGATAAATTCGGTAGCTGTTACGTGAATGGTTGCCCACCCGGCGAGCGGCAACGCAGCACCGGCGCTAGCCTGGCCATCGGCTGGCAAAATGCGGACTGGCAGATGGATTTGGGCACCACCCCCATCGGGATGCGTGTGGTGGATTGGGTGGGCGGAATCGCTTACAACGGCGACTGGCGGAATATTGGCTGGACGCTGGAGGCTCATCGGCGTCCACTGTCCAGTTCATTGCTGGCGTTGGGAGGTCAGCGTGATCCCGCTAGCGGTACGGAATGGGGCGGGGTGCGACGCAATGGCGTGACGTTGAACGCCAGCTATGATCGTGGTGGCCCATCGGGGTTGTGGGGGGCGTTGAGTGCCGATTACTTGACGGGAAAAAATGTCGAGAGTAATAGCAGCGTGCGCTGGATGGGGGGCTACTATTATAAGCTCATCAACGAAGATCATCGTCGTGTTAGCGTTGGGCTGAGCAATATGCTCTGGCACTACGATAAAGATCTGAGTGGCTACACCCTAGGACAGGGGGGGTACTACAGCCCGCAGCAGTATCTCTCGTTTGCCATTCCGCTGAATTATCGCCAGCGTACGGAGAACTGGTCGTGGGAGTTGGGTGGCTCCGTCTCCTGGTCCTATGCGCGCACCGCGGATCAGCGGCGTTATCCGTTGCAGAATTTGATCGAGAGTAGCCGAGTGCCCGATTATGATGTTAGCGATCCCGGCAGTAGCAGCAACGGCTTCGGTTATACGCTACGCGCTATCGTGGAGCGGCGTCTGACGAGCCATTGGTTTGTGGGGGCGGGGGTCGATATTCAACAGGCCAAAGATTATACCCCGAGCCATGCCCTAATTTATGTGCGCTACTCGGTTCAGGGATGGCAGGGTGATATGGATCTGCCACCGCAGCCACTTCGCCCCTATGCCGATTTCTAACCTCAGTGACGTGCGCCGTCACCCACGAGATGCGTCGTGGGTGGCGTGCCGCACCTCTTTCTACGCGATTACCGCGTCGGCTCCATCTGCGTGACTTGGGTATATGAACCGGATGCACGAAGATCTTTAGTGCCTTTTATCCTAGTTAATAACGCGAGTGAATCCAGTATACTCGGTCCGTTTGAGGCGCTAGGCCGCACAGGGGTGCGATCGCGTGACCTTAAGCGGATTTTGTGTGCGGAGAGAGAGTTTGCGAGTCAGTCGTTCCTTAACCATAAAACAGATGACGTTGGTGTTCGCCGTCGCCTTGACGACGATCTGCATCTTCACCGTGATTCAGCTGTTTCACTTTGTGCAGCAGCGTAAGGATGACTATGGCCAACAATTAGTGAGTATGACTGCATCGGTACGTCAGCCTTTATCCGAGGCGATATTGAATATGGATGTGGTCAAGGCGCAACGGTTACTCGCAGGCTTACAGCCTGCCGTCATTTTATCTCATGCCGAGGTGATATCACCTACCGGCACGCTGTTGGTGCTGCATACCTCGTCCACCAAAGTTCGCCCGGTCCCGAGTTGGGTGAGTCGTCTATTTCAGCTACCGGTGCAGGTTCGTACTCCATTGTATGGGGCGGATCGGGGGCATGCAGCATCGACTCAGCCGCTGGGCTATCTGGTGTTGCAAGCGGATAATTTCCGTCTTTACCGTTTTATTATCAGTACCTTTGCGACGCTGGTGTCAACCTATCTGTTGCTGGCATTGATCCTGACCGTATCGGTTAGCTGGTGTATGAATCGATTGTTGGTTCATCCCTTGCGTGCGCTGGCGCGTGAATTACGCAATATGCCGCTAGATGCCCCGAATTTCCCGCCGTTGACGCTCCCACGTCATCATCATGACGATGAGTTAGGGCAGCTCGTGCGCGCTTATAATCGTCATCAACAGGCTTTGCTGCAGGCGCGTCAGACGTTGAGCCAGCTATCGACGCATGGCTGGCAAACGGATCTGCCCAACTCTGCGTTATTTGTCTCGTTATTGGAACAGCGGCGCGGGGAGCCGAGTGTGTTGATGGTGAGCATTCCGACCTTACAAGAGGCAATGGGCGTGTTGAATACCGCACAGCGCGAGCAGTTGATGGCGACGTTAGTCACGCGTCTGCGGGGGGAGATCGCGCCGGATGGGCTTCTCGCCCAGGCGAGTCAGGATCGTTTCTTAATTGCGGAGTGGGGTGTGTCGCAGCCGGAGGTGATCCGGCAACAGGCGCATCAACTGATGACGCGCCTGATCCAGCCTATCACCGTGGATAATCTGACCCTACGCCCGGTCATTGCCATCGGTATCGCCCTTGGCTCTACCCCATCGGTGACATCAGAGGGCGAATCGAGTCAGGCTGATCGATTATTGGCGCAGGCCCATTCCGCGCTACACAGCGCCTTGGCCGAGGGAAAAAACAGTATTCGTTTTTTTGAGCCGGAGTTGGCTGAACAGGTGACGGTGCGCCTGACTCAGGAGGCGGCGATCCACGATGCCTTACAGCGAGGCAATTTTGCCCTCTATCTACAGCCCCAGATCGATTTGCGTAACGGGCAATTAGTGGGGGCGGAGGCGTTGATCCGCTGGCGTCATCAGGATGGTCATTACGGCGAACCCTCGCAGTTTATTCCGCTGGCCGAAGCATTCGGCGGTATCGTGGCGTTAGGGGAGTGGATGCTCGATGAGGCGATACATATTTTACTCGAGTGGCAACGTGGCGGATTGATGATCCCGTTATCGCTAAATGTGTCGGCGGTACAGCTGGTCGATGAGCATTTTAGTCAGCGTGTGGTACGCCTGTTACAGCAGCATGCGATTGCCCCGCATCGTTTGCACCTGGAGGTGACCGAAACCGCCTATATCGACGATATGCATAAGGCTGCCGAGCTGCTGGGGCGTTTGCGTGCGCAAGGCATACGGGTGGCGCTGGATGACTTTGGTATGGGCTATGCTGGACTGAACTATTTGCGCCATCTTCCCATCGATATTTTAAAGATAGATAAGAGTTTCATCGATCCGCTTCCGTCGGATGGCGCGCTGGTGCACATTGTCGGTTCGATCGCCGAGGTACTCTCCCTAGAGGTCGTGGCGGAAGGGGTGGAGAATCAGCAGCAATGCGATTGGCTATTGGCGAACGGTATCCACTACGCCCAGGGGTATTACTTCTCCCCGGCGCTTTCCCTGCCTGAGTTTGTGGCGCGCTATCCGAGCGCTCCTCGCCACTGAGTCAGCCCTGCGATCTGCCATGCAGTATAACCATATAGTGAACATGGTTAATCTTTGCAGGGCTTTATTCGCTTCAGCTCATATATTTGATTAAATAATTTTTATAAATGAAATACTACGTTTCAATATTGTTATCTTGATGTTACTTTTGATTGCATGCAATACCCGCCCATCGGGATGCAAAAGCTGTACGTTCGTACCCGACCAGGAATATAAACCATGATAAAAAAAATCTTTTCTAGCCTATACTTACAGGTGTTGGTGGCGATTACTATCGGCATCTTACTCGGCCATTTCTATCCCGAGTTAGGTGCACAGATGAAGCCACTGGGTGATGGCTTCGTTAAATTGATTAAGATGATCATCGCCCCCGTCATCTTCTGTACCGTCGTGACCGGTATCGCTGGCATGGAGAGCATGAAGGCCGTAGGACGAACTGGCGCTATCGCATTACTCTACTTTGAAGTCGTGAGTACCATCGCCCTGATCATCGGGCTGGTGGTGGTGAATGTGTTGCAACCTGGCGCAGGGATGAACGTTGATCCGAACGCGTTGGATGTGAAGGCGGTCGCGGTTTACGCCGATCAGGCCCAGCAACAGGGTATCGTCGCCTTCTTGCTGGATGTCATCCCGAGCAGTGTGATTGGCGCTTTCGCCAGCGGTAACATCTTGCAGGTCTTGTTGTTTGCGGTCATGTTCGGTTTCGCGTTGCACCATTTGGGCGAGAAGGGGCAGTTGATCTTTAATGTCATCGATAGCTTCTCCAAGGTTATCTTTGGCGTGATCAATATGATCATGAAGTTAGCGCCCATCGGAGCATTCGGTGCCATGGCCTTCACCATCGGGAAATACGGTGTCGGCACCCTGGTGCAGCTGGGGCAGTTGATCCTGTGCTTCTATCTGACCTGTATTCTGTTCGTGGTTTTGGTCTTGGGCAGCATCGCCCGGGCGACGGGCTTCAGCATCTTCCGCTTTATCGGCTACATTAAGGAAGAGCTGATGATCGTGCTGGGAACCTCCTCCTCAGAGTCCGCCTTGCCGCGCATGTTGGACAAGATGGAGAAGGTCGGTTGCCAGAAATCGGTGGTTGGCCTGGTGATCCCGACTGGCTACTCCTTTAACTTGGATGGGACCTCGATCTACCTGACCATGGCCGCGGTCTTTATCGCTCAGGCGACGAACGCCCACATGGATATCTGGCATCAGATTACTTTGTTGGTGGTGTTGCTTCTGTCGTCGAAAGGCGCCGCCGGCGTGACTGGCAGTGGTTTTATCGTGCTGGCAGCGACGTTGTCGGCGGTGGGGCATTTGCCCGTCGCCGGATTGGCCTTGATCCTGGGTATCGATCGCTTTATGTCCGAGGCTCGCGCCTTGACTAACCTGATCGGTAACGGCGTTGCGACTATCGTGGTGGCTAAACGTTGCCGCCAGTTGGATGAGAAGCAAATGCAGGCGGTGTTGGGTGGCAATCCCGGCGCGCTGAAACAGCCTATCGCGTAATCTTTCCCCCCTCGTCATTCAAATCCCCCGGCTTTTTGTTACCGGGGGTGAATGTCTCGCCCCCACGGCTTGATGCCGTCGGGGGCATCTTTATAATAAGTCCATCGATTCTGCTAGGTAGAATTTTTTCTTTAACGTTTGCGATTTTGTCTGTTTCCCGTGGTCTAACGGAGCAGCACTTATACGCTACTGTTACGTATTTGACCGATTTAAGTAGGGGTTCACATGCAATACACCAAATGGCGTCTCATGATTGGTGGGCTGGCGCTGGCCATGGTTGGCACCAGCGTGCACTCTGAAACGCTACAGCCCGACCCCGCATGGCAAGAAGGCAAACTGGCGAATGGTTTCTCTTGGCAAATTCTGGCGACGCCGCAACGACCGTCCGATCGTATTGAATTGCGGATGATCGTGAATACCGGTTCATTGTCCGAGTCCGCGCCGCAGACGGGGTATGCCGCGTTACTGCCGCGTCTTGCCTTGGCGGACAGTAAAGGGTTTAGCGCCACGGCGTTGCATGACTTCTGGCAACAGGCGATCGATCCGGTACACCCGTTGCCGGCGGCCATCACCTCCTATGATTACACCAGTTACAACCTCAGCCTACCGAATAACCGTCCGGAGCTATTGAAAGAGGCGCTGCGCTGGTTGGCGAATACCGCCGCCGATCTCGAGATTAACGATGCCACCGTCGCGGCGGCGTTACAGGGCCAGGATAAACGCGTGGCCACCTTACCGAGTGAGGCGAGTGATCCGTGGTGGCGTTACCGTCTGAAAGGCTCCAACTTATTGGGGCATGAGCCGGGACGTCCGGTCACACTGCCATTAGCGGCGGCGAAGCTGCAGCAATTTTATCACCAGTGGTATACCCCTGACGCGATGACGCTGTATGTGGTCGGTAACGTGGATGCGCGCGCATTGAGCGAGCAGATCAATCAATCGTTCGGCTCACTGCCGGGTAAGCGGGAGACACCGGCTACGGTACCCGCACTGCCGGCGTTGGCCGCGGCACCGCTTAATCTGATCGCTGACGACGCCAAGCAGGATACCTTGTCGTTGATCTGGGATGCGCCGTGGCAGCCGATCCGTGACTCTCAGATGCTATTACGTTATTGGAAGAGCGATCTGGCGCGTGAGGTTCTGTTTTGGCACTTGCAGCAGGCGTTGGCGAATAGCGCGTTGAAAGAGACCGTCAATTTAAGCTTTAACTGTCAGGTGCAATACCAGCGCTCGCAATGTGCCATTCATCTGGACACCCCTCAGGCGGCGTTGAGTAAGACTCTGGCTTTTATCACCGAGAAGATGGCGGCGGTACGCAACGAGGGCGTGAGTCAACAGGCGTTCGACACACTGCTGGCACAGAAACATGAGCAGTTGAGCCACTTATTCGCCACCTATGCGCGTACTAACACCGATGTGCTGATGAGCCAGCGCTTGCGTTCTCAGCAGAGCGGTGTGGTCGATATCGCGCCCGAGGCTTACCAGAAGTTGCGCCAGGCGTTCTTGAACGGCATGACCCTGGATGAGTTGAATCAGGAGTTACACGCTATCTTGTCGCGTGAGCCGGCGATGGTATTGCGCCAACCGCGCGGGGAGACGGAGGAGAATGTCGGCAAGATGCTGGAGAACTATAACCAGATTATGGGGCTAGTCGGCGAGGAGAGTAATGCCGTAACCGAGATGGCCGAGGCGCAGCCGCATCCTGCCGCCGCAGAGAATCCGGCCCAACCTCTCGCGCAGTGATCCTCCCTTCGGAACGCACAACGCCGGCATTAGCCGGCGTTGTTGTCTTCACGCGATGCGGATTAGTCTGGCATGGCGTGGCGTGGGATGATGGCGCCGCGATGTTGGATCACGGTGCTGGCCGTCAGATGACCGCGGGCGGCGGCGGATGGTGCATCGCCGCCTAAGAGGCGGACGGAGAGGTAGCCGGCACTGAAGGAGTCGCCAGCGGCGGTGGTATCGACCACGCATTCTTTCGCCAGCTTCACCGCAGGGATCTCATAGCGCTGCGCGCCGATAGAAACCAGGCAGGCATCGGCACCGCGTTTGATGACGACTTCGCCGACACCTAAGGCGTGAGTCCGCTCCAGTACCGCATCCAACGGTTGTTCTCCCCACAAGAGATCTTCGTCGTCTAAGGTCAGGAAGGCGATGTCGGTACAGGCCAGCATGGCACGATAGGCGACACGCGCTTGTTCCGCATCGGCCCATAGGCGCGGGCGATAGTTATTGTCAAAGATCACTTTGCCGCCCTTGTCGCGGCAGCGTTGCAACAATAGCATGAGCCGCGCACGGCTGGCCTCATCGAGGATGGCCAGGCTGATGCCGCTGAGATAGAGATAGTCGAACTCGGCCAGGCGATCACAGATGGCATCGGCTTCGACACTTTTTAGCCAGTAGCGGGCGGCGGCATCATTGCGCCAGTAGTAGAAGGTTCGCTCCCCATGATCATCGGTCTCGATGACGTAGAGGCCCGGCAGCTTATCGCTCATCCGTTGGATCAGGTCTGTCTCCAATCCCTCCTGCCGCCAGGCATCGATCATCTCGCCACTGAAGGTGTCGCAACCCAGGGCCGTAACGTAGTGGACAGCCAGGCGTTCTGCTGGCACTTGACGGGCCAGGTAGACGGCGGTGTTCAGGGTATCGCCGCCGAAACCGCGCGCCAGATCCGCGCCTTTCTGGGACAGTTCAATCATGCATTCGCCAATAATGGCAATCTTTGCGCTCGTCATGGGGAAATCAGCCCGTGGTAACCAGAGGAAAATGGCCTCTAGTTTGTCGAGGGGAAATAGCCTCGTCAATAAAAATAAAACAATGTTCTGTTTTTATATGATTGGGATCTAAAAATGCCCGTAGGGTGGCGATGCGTCGCGCCCAGTGACGCCGGTTAAAGCTTTTGTCATACATGCCGATAATTGAGCAGTACGCCAGTCGCTGGGGCACAGGATGGTAGTTATTCAGACATGAATGGATGGGAGAGGTATGAACATTGGCAATATCGTGTCTGGTGGCGGAGGCGTGGCATCTGCGTTGCGTAGCGACTTAACAGCCAGCGCTTACTGGCAAGACTGTGTGCGCGAATATACTTTTCAGCCCATTTACTATACCTGTGGCCGTCCTTTAGCTATCGAGTTGCTGACTCGCGTCGTCCATCCGACACAGCCTGAACGCGGCCTCTCTCCTGAGCACTATTTCGCCCATATTCCGCTATCGTTGCGCCTACAGGTGCTGCTAGAGCAGATCCGTCTGGTCTATCGCTGGCGCCAGTTCCTCGGACAGCGTGAATTGTTCGTTTCGATTAACGTCGATGGGCAAGTGCTGCATGCCTTGCAGGAGGAAGAGGAGGCGGCAGCCTTAATCGAACAATTACCCTTCTTACGCTTTGAGGTCTTAGAGCATGTGCAGGGCAGCGCGCCGATCCATGAGTTGGCCGAGATCCATCGCCTGTGGTTGGATGATTTCGGTAGCGGCCTTGCCAACTTCTCGTCACTGATCGATGTGCGCTACGAGTTCGTCAAGTTGGACCGCGCGGTGTTCGCGTTGCTGTGCCAGACCCCAGAAGGCACCGAGCTGTTTATGGCGCTGGTCGCGATGATGCGCCAATATTCGCGCGGTGTGATCGTCGAGGGGGTCGAGAATGCTCAGGCTTGGCATCTGGTACAGCGTTCCGATGCTTGTGCCGCTCAGGGGTACTACCTCTCTCGCCCATTACAATTCGAACGGCTACCGCTGTTACCACCCCGTTTCGCCGGTTAAGGTGTCCCTGCGCTCTGAGGATAGAGCTGTGGGCAACGATGATCCTGGATAGTTTCGATCGAGGCGAGGTTGCCACGCCAGAGTGCGCGGCGTGTCGCTAATAAGATCAATTGGCCATCGGGAGCCGGCAGTAGCGCCAGTCCATAGTCGGCCATCGCGTCAGGTGTACCTGCGAGCTGGGCGAGCAGGATAAAAGGACTCTCCCTTTCCAGCGTCGCGTTGCTCAAGCGTCGAGCCCAATAGCGCTTCCCTTCAATATCCCCGATCCGCCGCCACTGTGTGCGGAGGGTTGGATAGATACGCCATAAGTCGGTGACGATATGTTGACGAGTACAGGATAGGTGGATGTGTAGCTGATCCTGGGTTCGCCCATAACGTGAATTAATGGTCAGTGAGAGGAGGCGATCGGGAATGGCGCTGCCGTAACGTTGGCTGAGTAGATCACGGTTGTGCCAGGCCGCGGCCAGGTAGTTGGGTGTTGCGGGGCTGAGGAGCTGGGGATCCTCGATGCCACTGTTGCGTCGGGTGGGTAATAAGAGATATTGCAGGATACCATTTCGATCCTTCAGTAGGACGTACCCCTGTTTCGTATCCACGCGGGCGCAGGGCGTGGGAACCCCCGTTGTGCTCTGATGGGGGAGGCACTGCTGGCTCACGATGCGCCACAGTGCATCGCTCTGCGGACGGTAGAGCAGGAACAGCACGGCCACCACAGGAAGGAGAACGATGAATAAAACGAGCGCATATTGATACTTGCGGGGTATAGACATGCAGACTCCTGGTGGGGTGGTCACGGGTGAAAAACAGGCCTCATCGGGCTTAGCGTGGGGATAACGTGCCCTGAGTGCATTATGCTAGCCTTTCATAAGGCTATTTATGTGATGCCGTAGTCATTATTTTCTTTATTTTTTACTCTGTATCATACAGATGACAATGTATTTAAAATAGCATCAATCTATTATTGAGCTGATATTTGCATAAAAAATAACTTGAATTTACAATGAGCGTTCGAATTATACGCGTTCCCCAGCGGCGACCACTAAAGGTAAAAATATGCTCGATGTTGATGTGAGTGTGATACGGACTTTTCTGACCGTGATGGATACGCGTAGTGTGACCCTGGCAGCAGAGTTATTGGATAGCTCCACCGCTTCGATTAGCCGTGCATTGAAAAAAATGCGTGATGCATTTAACGATCCACTATTTATCCGGACTAAGCAGGGGCTAGAACCCACCGCGTTGGCCTACAATATCACGCCTAATTTAGCACAGGCTTTAAATAATATTCAGAATGCCGCGAATCTGACCAATGGCATTCATCAAGGCGATCGGCGTCAGACACGATTAAAGTTGAGTATGTCTCCACTGTTAGAATTTTATCTAACCAGTTTGTTGCGTCGTCATCACTATCCGTTCGATAACGTCGAGTTGATGACGGAAACGCACGATGGTGACTTAACACGCGATATCAGTCGACTGCGTTCGCGTAAAATTGATCTCAGCTTCACACCACAAAAATATGCCGATTGGATGATTACGAATGTCCCGGTGCTTGATGTACGTCCGGTCGTAGTCTGCCGAGTCGGACACCCGCGCATGGCTCCTGGATTTAGTCGTGAGCAACTGGCACAAGAGGAGTACCTGAGTTTAACCATGTGGCCCTCGTTATTCGAGGATGATGAGGTACTCAATCCCCACCGTAAGGCGCCGATTTACTCCAGCTCCTCGTTGCTAAACTTGATGATGATGGCGGCGACGACGGATTATATCTTGGTCTGTGGTCAGCAATTCGCCCATGAGTTTGCCCGGATGGTACCGTTACAAATATTAGCGCATCCACAACGAAAATCACGCGGTACAGTATATGCGCATTATCATAAAAGCCGCAGTAGTGATACGAGTATTCTGGAGTTGATAGATATCCTGCGGCAGGGTGTGGCTGACTAGGCTGAGGATGACTGAGCAAAACCATCTGTGATTTTTTAACGCCGAAAGATAAATCGGCGTTTTTTTATTTCTAGCATACAGCCACGATGGACTAACCAGATCGGATTATTCTTTCTGTGTAGCTTGTCACAGAAGTCCGGGATGACGTAAAAATGATTAAACTCACGGCCTGTCACGCCAGACATTCTGCGTGATACGCTGAATCTTTCTATGACTTTATCTATTGTTATCTGTCGATTTTTCTTTGCTTCTACGAGCGATATTTCACTTTATGTAAAGTGTATTTACGGTAGAGAGAGTTGTTGTTATGCCTACGGCTGATTTTAAATAGCAAAAATAATATCTAGTTAAGCGCTATGAGTTGTGGCGGGTAAGATGATAGGGATGTGGCGATGACACATTGATACGATCCCTATATACCCGTGAATCATTTTTTACCAGGTGTTCTGAGGCTGGCGTCTTGGGACGGATATGACACAAGGTCATCCTGGTGTCGACAGGGATAACAAGATGGATTCACTATCTGCGTGTTTATCAGAGTCATTCATGGTGAATACCGATCGCGCGGCGATCCGTGTTCTTTCTGATGATCAGATGTTTATTTCTGGCGTCTGTGCATTGCTGGCACGCGTGGCGCCGTGTGGACAGGGAGCGATATTGGACGATACACGAGAACAGATGTTGTTTATCGACCTGAATCATCTCACCCACTCACTGTTTCATCTCGTTCGTGCCTTGGCTCACCTTCCCTCCTCTTATCGCGTGGTGTTCTGGACGGCGCAACAGCCGGCACATACTCTTAATTTCCTTCGATTAATCGAGAACGCCAGTTTTATTCATAAGAAGGCTTCGTTATTGGATATCGAGCACGCTATGCGTGAAATCCTCTGCGGGCAGCGTTTTATTACCCCGCAAGTTAAACATACCTTTATGTCGTCGAATGGGCCGGGACGGGTGAGCGAAGAGACCTTTACCATCCTGGACAATATGATGAGTGGTGTACGGGTCAAGTGTATCGCCGCGAAGCTGCACACCGCCGATAAGTCGGTATACAGCAAGATCCGGCAGTTTCGCGAAAAGCTGTCGTTGCTGCGTAAGAGCGACTTCCTGAGTTTTATTCACGATATTTCATAAGCGAAGAGCCTGCGGCGCAGGCTCTTTATCGCTCAGATGAGAGAGGATGGCGGGCTTAGCGTTTGTCTTCGCTCTGACATAGCTGGCTGTCTCGATGCTGACGTGCTAATGCGAACTCAATCAGGCGGGTGATCAGCGTCGGGTAGTCGATGCCACAAGCCTGCCACAGCTTGGGATACATGCTGATATTGGTAAAGCCAGGCAGCGTGTTGATTTCATTAATGATAACCTCACCTTCCTCTGTCAGGAAGACATCGACACGGGCCAGGCCGCGGCATTCGAGCGCCTGAAACGCCTGCAGGGCTATCTGACGCACACGCTCGCTGCTCTCTGGCGTCATCTGTGCCGGTACGACAACCTGCGCACCCTGAGCGCTGATGTATTTGCTATCGTAGCTATAGAAGTCGCTGTGTAGAATGATCTCGCCACAGACACTGGCCTGCGCGGCTTCATTACCGAGGATAGCGCACTCGATTTCACGGCCAACGACGCCGAGCTCGATGATCACCTTATGGTCAAAGCGTAATGCTTCGGCGATAGCGCGGGCATACTCTTCGGCGTTACGTACCTTACTTACCCCGACCGAGGAGCCCTGATTGGCCGGCTTGACGAACAGCGTCGAACCTAGCTGACGGCTCAGTGTCTCGTAGTCATAGTCTGCCTGGGTGTCACGGGTGAGAGTCACGAACGGAGTGACGGGTAACCCGGCATCGCGCAGCAGACGCTTACAGATGTCTTTATCCATGCAGGCGGCGGAGCCGATGATATCGGAACCGACAAAGGGCAAGTTCAGTATTTTCAACATGCCTTGCAGGCAGCCATCCTCGCCCTGTGTGCCGTGCACGATAGGGAAGATGACATCCAGCGAAGGCAAGCTCTCACCCGTCACGGTGTCGATCAATTGCCCACTGTGGGCACCAGGCAATACGGCCAGCCGATGCGCGCTCGCGTGATTCAAGGCGATATGTTGTGGATCATCTTCATGGCTCAGATAGCCGTGCTCCGGACAACGATACCAGTAGCCTTGTTTGTCGATCCCGATCAGCATCACGTCAAAACGTGTGTGATCGATCGCGGCGACGATGTTTTTTGCCGATTGAAGAGAAACTTCGTGTTCGCAGGATTTACCGCCGAACACGATGCCAACGCGAATTTTTGCCATGACCCAATCCGAATAACTCACCAAAAATAAAAGAGGTTTTACCATATCGCTGAACCGGGTAAACGCCAACCTTTTGTCGCGTTTATCCGACAAAATAGCCGTTTTCTGATCTGTCGGAGCCACACGCTGTTCGGGTGCTGACCCGAGCGATCCGGCCTCTATTGCGTTGTGGTTAAGGTGCTAGGGGTTATCTTGTCCGATTAGGGCGTTATCGCGGGCAGTGTCGAATAAGGGGAAGATATGCGAGGCATGAGCGGGGCAAGGAGTGGGGTGTTGCTGAGTGTCGTCCTACTGTTAGGTTGTCGCGACGTGGTGCCAGAGCAACATTTTCGTGGTGCCTACACCGAGGGCTTCGAGGTGAGCGAGTTCATTCCCTGTGGCGGGGGACGTGATGCGTGGCTTTATGATGAAGAGGGGCAACTGCGAGCCGCCGAGAGCCTGATTGCGCATCAACGTAGCCAACGTGTTCGCGCCTATCCACGCGTCTATGTCGATTTCTATGGGGTTGATGAGGGAAAAGGTCTGGAGGGATTTCCAGCCGATTATGATCGGGTGATCCGTGTGACGCGGCTAAACCTGACACAGGAGTCGCTGCCGAGTGAATGTGTGATTCCTCCTGACTCGTGATGTGGTTATTTGACGTCTTTAATAACAAAATGGTGTTAATGGATAAAAATAAACATATTAAATATAACTTGTTGTTTTTATTTGTTATTTATTGAAAGTCACACATGTAAAAAATGATTTCATTATTATTTATCTTTATTTTTTACCGCAAACAGACACCTGTTGAATAAAAAAATAAGCTAATAAGTCTTTTTTTGTGATGACTGTCGTGAATTTATCCTACGTCATGCCGATACCCCTTGGGTAGCTCTACACGATCAAAGGGATTCAGGATATTGGCATGATTAAAAATATTAGAGTGATCACAGGACTCATCGTTTTACTGGCGGTCTTCACCCTATTACAGGGGGTGTCGGGGGGATTGTTTTATTCCGCCATCACGCAAGATCGCGACAATTTTTCTCAGTCGCGAGCGCTGAGCGACCAACAGGAACAGCTGGCCGATGGCTGGCAGACGTTGGTGATGACGCGAGTGACCATCAATCGCGTCGCGATCCGTTACCTAAAGCAGCAAAACGGAGGGGTGAGGCAGGCCGAGATCGGACCATTACTGGATGCCGCTAACGCGTCGTTAGATAAGGCGGCGCACTATTTCGAGAATTATCGTGCCGCTCCGCGTTTGCCGGGGCAGGATGAGGCGCTGGCGAGCGCCGTCGAGCAGCGTTTCCAGACACTCTATACCCTGTTGCGTGACTCCTCACGCTATCTCCGTGCCGGTGACTATCCCGCCTATGGCAATCTCGAGACACAGGCGGCACAGGATGCACTGGCTGAGAGCTATGCGCAGTGGCGTGAGCAAAACCGTGCCCTGTTGCAGCGAGGGATCGATGAAAACCAGCGTAGTTTCGAGCGCATGTGTTGGATGCTGGCGGCCATCGCGTTGGCCGTGCTGGCGTTGATCAGTACTGCGGCGTTGGCGGCTCGCGGTATTCTGCTCCAGCCGTTGGCTCAACTGCACGCGCATCTGCGCCGTCTGAGTGCGGGGGATCTCTCTGTACGCCTAGAGGGAGGACGCAATGAGTTGGGGCAGTTGGCACACAGCGTCAATAGCATGCAGCAAGCGTTGATCGCCATCGTCAGCCAGGTCCGTGGGGGGGTCGATGCCTTACTCCTGGGGAGTGGTGAGATCACCACGGGTAACGCCGATCTATCCACGCGAACCGAACAGCAGGCGGCTTCATTGGAAGAGACCGCGGCCAGCATGGAGCAATTGACGGCCACGGTACGCCAGAATGCGGATAATGCGCGTCAGGCTAGCCAGTTGGCGAATAGTGCCTCGGAGACGGCTAACCAAGGCGGTAGTGAGGTTTCACGGGTGGTGGCGACGATGCACGACATCGCCGGAAGCTCGCGCCAGATCGCCAATATTACGGCGGTTATCGACTCGATCTCTTTCCAGACCAATATCTTGGCGTTAAACGCCGCCGTCGAAGCGGCACGGGCCGGAGAGCAAGGGCGTGGCTTCGCGGTGGTGGCTGGTGAGGTGCGTAACCTCGCGCAACGCAGCGCCCAAGCGGCCCGCGAGATCCGGACGTTGATCGAGGATTCGGTGCGGCGCATCGATGCCGGCTCACATCAGGTCGTCCAGGCTGGCGAGACCATGCAGTCGGTCGTCGAGGCGGCGCAGCGTGTGAACGGTATTATGACCGAGATTGCGGCGGCCTCCGATGAACAGAGCCTTGGGATTTCCCAGGTGAGCCAGGCGGTGAGCGAGATGGAGCAGGTCACGCAACAGAACGCGGCGTTAGTTCAGCAGTCTGCCACGACGGCCGCCTCACTTGAGGAGCAGGCGGCGGGGTTGGCGCAGGCTGTCGCGGTGTTCACGCTGCCCGCGCGCGATAAGTCGGCTTGATGCTAATACGCCCTGCCGCCGGTGGCGGACAGGGCGTTAATATCGCTGTCTCTTTCGGGGACGCGCGCGCATCGGGTGCTCCCGCTTAGCGCATGGTTACGAACTCTTCCGCCGCCGTTGGATGGATGGCGACCGTATTGTCGAAGTCGCGCTTGGTGGCACCCATCTTCAGCGCGACGGCGAAGCCCTGCAACATCTCATCCATGCCGAAGCCGATGCCGTGGATGCCGACGATCTTCTCTTCCGCACCCTGGCAGACCAGTTTCATCCGGCACGGCTGGCGATGCTGGGTGACGGCGGTATACATGGCGGTGAAGGAGGAGGTGTATACCTTGACCTGATCAGCGCCAAACTGCGCACGTGCCTGCTCTTCGGTGAGGCCGACGGTGCCGATCGGGGGATGGCTGAAGACCACTGTCGGGATGTTGCTGTAGTCCAGATGCTCCTGCGGTTTGTTGTTAAACAGGCGCTCGGAGAGACGCCGCCCGGCGGCGACGGCGACCGGCGTCAGTTCGACGGCACCGGTGTTATCGCCGACGGCATAGATGCCAGGGACATTGGTATTCTGGAAGGTATCGACCGGGATATAACCGCGCGCATCGCATGCCACGCCCGCGGCCGCTAGATTCAGTCGATCGGTATTCGGTTCCCGGCCGACGGCCCAGATCAGACAGTCGACGGTCTGACTATGGCCATTCTCTAGGGTCAGGGTCAGGCTACCGTCGGCATTCTTCACCACGGACTGTGGCACGCTGTGAGTATGCAGTTGCGGCCCTTCGTTGTTCATCACCTCCACCAAAGTATCGACGATCATGCTGTCGAAGCTACGTAGTGGGGCGTGTTTACGCACGAACAGATGTGTCTCGCTACCTAGGGCATTGAGTACCCCGGCGATCTCGACTGCGATATAACCCGCGCCGACGATGGCGACGCGTTGCGGTAGGGCTTCGAGGGCGAAGAAACCGTCCGAATCGATGCCATACTCCGCCCCGGGGATCGCTGGACGCAGAGGACGCCCACCGGTGGCAATGAGGATATGGTCGGCGCTAATGCGCTCACCGTTGACCTCGACCGTGTGCGCATCAATGAAGGTGGCGAATCCCTGGATAACATCGACCTTATTATTGTTCAACCCGCGCTGATAGGACTGGTGAATACGATCGATATAGGCGCTGCGGCTGTCGATCAGGCGCTGCCAGTCGAAGCGGTTCAGCGTGGCCTCCAAGCCGTAGTCCGGACCGTACAACTTAATGGCCTCGGCAATCTGCGCGGCATGCCACATTACTTTCTTCGGTACACAGCCCACATTGACACAGGTTCCGCCGAGGGCCTTAGCCTCGATCAGTGCACACTTGCGGCCATACATCGCTGCCCGATTGATGGAGGCGATGCCGCCGCTGCCGCCGCCAATGGCGAGATAGTCATAATGTTTAGTCATCGGGATGTCCCTGCGTTATCAACGAATCGGATTGCATCCTCGCCATGTCTTGCCGCCGAGGGCGGGCGACGAATGGCAAGCTCGTTGAGAAGTGTAACGCCTGGAATGGGCCGACGGCAAAATCTTGCCGCCGGCAAGGCACGAATTCCGTACTGAGGGTAGGGGGTTGTCTGGTCGCGCGACGCGCCGCCGTTATTCTGGGACGATCCAGTTGACGCTGGTATGGCCGGTTCCCTCTGGTACTAACACCTGGTGTAACCAAGGGAGAACGCTGCGCATCTGGCCCTCAAGCTTCCATGGCGGGTTAATGACGATCATGCCGGAGGCGGTCATACCGCGCTGATCGCTGTCGGGGCGTACCGCTAACTCGATCTGGAGAATACGGCGGATACCGCTCTCCTCCAGGGCATGCACCAGGCGTTTGATGTTCTGGCGCAGTACCACCGGATACCAGAGCGCGTAGGTACCGGTGGCGAAGCGTTTATACCCCTCCTGGATCCCCTTCACCACATCCTGGTAATCGCTCTTTAGCTCATAGGGTGGATCGATCAGGATCAGGCCACGTCGTGACGCCGGTGGCAGTTGAGACTTCAGCTGCTGGTAGCCGTTTTCGCGGACTACGCGGGCGCGTTCATCCTTCTGGAACTCGGCGCGCAGCAGCGGAAAGTCGCTGGGATGCAGTTCACTCAGATGTAGCCGATCCTGCTCACGTAATAACTGGCGAGCGATCAGCGGTGAGCCGGGGTAGTAGCGCAGCTGGCCGCTGCGGTTGAAGTGGCGCACCGCCATCATATAGGGCTCTAGCTCTGTGGGCAGATCATCCTGCTGCCACAGGCGGGCGATACCTTCGAGGTATTCGCCGGTCTTCTCGGCATGCTCTCCACTGAGTAGGTAACGCCCGGCACCCGCATGGGTATCGAGATAGAGAAACGGCTTCTCTTTCTCCTTGAGTGCCTCGATGATCAGGCTCTGGACGGTGTGTTTGAGTACGTCGGCGTGGTTGCCAGCATGAAAACTGTGACGATAACTTAACATAGGGTGATTGCTTCTGATGAGTCGACGGGTTAAAAAGGAACCAGGCTGACGTAGCCGTTACAGGCCGACGCCGGGGCGGTGTGCTATTGCCGAAAGTATACCCTATTTCCGCCTGGAGGCGTGATAAACCCAACACGCTGTTGCGACGGGAGGAGTGGGAAGATGAGTTGCATTTTTTGTCAAATCGTACGGGGAGAGGCGCCTTGCCATCGGATCTGGGAAGATGACGAGCACATGGCTTTTCTGTCTATTTACCCGAATACCGAGGGGTTCAGTGTGGTGATCCCCAAGCGTCATTACCCCAGTTATGCCTTCGATTTACCCGACGAGGTGTTGGCGCGCTTGACGCTCGCCACCAAGCAGGTGGCGCGCCTGCTCGATCGTGCCTTCGATGACGTAGGGCGTTGTGGGATGTTTTTTGAGGGGTTTGGGGTCGATCACGTGCACAGCAAGCTATTCCCGATGCATGGTACGGCCAATATGGCCGAGTGGCGGCCCATCGAGTCGCGCAGCGCGCGTTTCTTTACGCATTATGAGGGTTATCTCTCGTCACACGATGCGCAGCGGGCCGATGATGAGCGGCTAGCGGCGTTGGCGTGCCATATCCGCCGTTATGCGTCGTCATCGTCCTAGCTGGCGCGTCATGATGTGTGTCGGGGCGTTGATCGCGCGACGCATTCAGGGTCCCTGTTATTTACGGCGCGGAGATTGATTTTCTGCGTCTGCGTCTCCATCTTAGGCACATTACCCCTTTTTCGATCCGGCGCGTCATGCGGCGGATGACCCGAATTCCGGGGCTGCCGTGTCAGCCCCGCCGACCATAGGACACATGCAGATGACCAATCCTTTGCTGACCCCCTTTGTTCTCCCGCCCTTTTCTCGCATTACGCCGCAGGATGTGGTGCCGGCGGTAAGTGCGGCGCTGGCCGACTGCCGTGCCGCGGTGGAGCGCGTCGTGGCACAACCCGGTCCCTTCACCTGGGATAACTTGGTACAACCATTGGCAGAGGTCGACGATCGCCTGAGCCGGATTTTTTCGCCGGTGAGTCACCTCAATGCGGTGCAGAATAGCCCGGAACTGCGCGCGGCTTATGAGCAGTGTCTGCCGCTGTTGTCGGAGTATGGGACCTGGGTGGGCCAGCATCAGGGGTTGTATCAAGCCTACCGTCAGTTGAAGGCGGGCGAGGGTTACGCGGCGCTGGATAAGGCGCAGAAGCGGGCGGTCGATAACGCGTTGCGCGACTTCGAACTGTCCGGCATCGGGCTGCCGCCAGCGGCGCAGAAACGCTACGGCGAAATCGTGATGCGTCTGTCCGAGTTGGGATCGGCCTTCAGCAATAACGTGCTGGACGCCACCATGGGCTGGAGCAAGTTAATCACGGAGCAGAGCGAGCTGGCCGGTCTACCGGAGAGTGCCTTGGCGGCGGCGCACGAGTTGGCGGCCGCGCGCGGCCAACAGGGGTGGCTGTTGACGTTGGATATGCCGAGCTACTTGCCGGTCATGACCTATGCCGACAACCGCGCATTGCGTCATGAGATGTATCAAGCCTTCACGACGCGGGCCTCCGATCAGGGACCGAACGCCGGCCAGTGGGACAACAGTGCGATCATGGCGGAGACATTGGCGCTGCGTCACGAACTGGCACAATTGCTGGGTTTCGCTAGTTATGCCGATAAGTCCTTGGCCACCAAGATGGCGGAGAACCCGCAGCAGGTATTGAGCTTCCTCAACGACCTCGCCCAGCGCGCTCATGATCAGGGTGTCGCGGAGCTGGAGCAGTTGCGCGCCTTCGCCCAAGAGAACTATGGCGTCGATGCGTTGGCGCCTTGGGACATCACCTACTACAGCGAGAAGCAGAAACAGCACCTCTACGCCATCAGCGACGAGGAGCTGCGCCCTTACTTCCCCGAGCCGACGGTACTGAGCGGCCTGTTCGAGGTGGTGCGCCGCATCTACGGCATCACGGCCAAAGAGCGCCACGATGTCGATGTCTGGCACCCGGAGGTCCGTTTCTTCGAGCTGCATGACCGCGATGGCGAGTTGTGCGGCAGCTTCTACCTGGATCTGTATGCACGCGAGCATAAACGGGGCGGCGCCTGGATGGACGACTGCGCCGGCCGCATGCGCCGCGCCGACGGTACGTTACAGAAGCCGGTGGCCTACCTGACCTGTAACTTTAACCGCCCATTGGGCGATCAGCCGGCGTTGTTCACCCATAACGAAGTCACCACGCTGTTCCACGAGTTCGGCCACGGTCTGCACCACATGCTGACGCGTATCGAAACCCCGGGCGTTTCCGGTATCAACGGCGTGCCGTGGGATGCGGTCGAACTGCCGAGTCAGTTCATGGAGAACTGGTGTTGGGAGCCGGAGGCGCTGGCCTTTATCTCTGGTCACTACCAGAGTGGCGAGCCGTTGCCGCAGGCGATGTTGGAGCGGATGCTGGCGGCGAAGAACTACCAGTCGGCGCTGTTTATCCTACGCCAGCTCGAGTTTGGCCTGTTCGACTTCCGTCTGCATACCGAGTTCGATCCGGCTCAAGGGGCGCAGATCATGGAGACCCTACGTCAGGTGAAGGCACTGGTAGCGGTGGTGCCGTCGCCGGAGTGGGGGCGTTTTCCACACGCCTTCAGCCATATCTTCGCCGGCGGTTATGCGGCGGGCTACTATAGCTACCTGTGGGCCGAGTTGCTGTCGGCGGATGCTTTCTCTCGCTTTGAGGAGGAGGGTATCTTTAACGTCGATACCGGGCGGGCCTTCTTGGATAACATCTTGTCCCAAGGGGGCTCCGACGAGCCGATGACGCTGTTCAAGGCCTTCCGTGGTCGTGAGCCACAGATCGACGCCATGCTGCGCCACTACGGGATCAAGGGCTGATGTCGGTTCAGCTGCTGGCCGAGCAGGGCATCGATGTCGCGGCGTTGGCCACGCTGGCGCAGCGCTGGGGGTTAAGCCACAATGCAGACGCCTTATTGGCGTTGGTGTTGACGCCGCAACGCCTGGAGCTGCGTAAGCTGGATGAGCCGAAGCTGGGGGCGATTTTTGTCGACTTCGTCGGTGGGACGATGGCGCATCGCCGTCGTTTTGGCGGCGGGCGCGGTGAGGCGGTGGCTAAGGCGGTTGGTATCAAGGGCGGCTATCTACCCGATGTGGTGGATGCCACCGCCGGTCTGGGACGTGACGCTTTCGTGCTGGCCGCGCTGGGCTGTCGGGTGCGCATGTTGGAGCGTCATCCGGTGGTGGCGGCGTTGTTGGACGATGGTCTACAGCGCGGCTATGCCGATGCAGAGATCGGCCCCTGGCTGCGCGAGCGTCTGACCTTGCTGCATGCCTCCAGTATCGAGGCGCTGGCGACCTTGACGCCCCGCCCCGAGGTGGTCTATCTCGATCCGATGTTCCCCCACCGCCAGAAGAGCGCGTTGGTGAAGAAAGAGATGCGCGTGTTTCAGGCGTTGGTCGGTGCCGATGATGACGCCGATGCCTTGCTGGCACCGGCGCGTCAACTGGCGACCAAACGGGTGGTGGTGAAGCGCCCGGACTATGCACCGCCGCTGGCTGGCGTCGCCACCCCGAACGCGACCCTCACCAAGAGCCACCGTTTCGACCTCTACGCGCCGTTGGGCTGATCGCCGGCGTGACGCAGGCTGAGCCCGACGTCACCGCCGGGGTGTACCGCCAGTAGGGTGCGGCGATCGTAGCCGCTACGTTGCATCAGGCAGGCACAGGCGGCATCGAACAGGGCCAACACCAGGATGATCGAGGTGGTGGCCAGCATGTTGAGTGGATCGATCTCCCGTTGTACTCCGGTGGCCAGCGTTAGCTGTGCCGCCTGAGCGATGGCTGAGTCGGGATTTTCAGTCACGGCGATCAAGGGCACGCCCTTCGCCAGCAAGGTGGGCAACAGGCGCGTCAGCTCGTCGGAGTTGCCGCCTCGCGAGATCAGAATGACCAGATCCTCCGCCCGCAGGAAACCGAGGTCGCCGTGGGCGGCATCGGTGGCGCTGAGGTAAATGGCCGGTCTTTCCACGCAGGCCAGCATGTGTGCGACCTTGCGTGCGGCGATCCCAGAGGTACCGACGCCGCTGACCACGATCTTGCCACGGCAGCCGTCGAGCCGATCCAGCAGTCGCTGCCAGCTGGCGGCATCCAGGCGCGTCGCCAGTTGTGCCAACTCCTCGCTGTACACGTGCCAGGCGTCTTGCGCCTGGCGCCATTCCGGGTTCATTCTTCCCCCTGCATCAGCTGGCGATATTTCATATGGTCTTGATACATTTCATGAAATACGCGGTATTTGCGGTCGTAATACTGCTTGATGCTGGTGGCCTGCGGCGTCACGGTCTTGCCGATGCGACTCATGGCTCCCATCGCCTCCGGCAGCGTATCGAAGACACCGGCGGCCACCGTGCCCATCATGGCGCCGCCCAGCAACATCGCCTCGCCTTCGACGGGTAACAGCATGGCGCAGCCGGTAGCGTTGGCATGCTCCTGGACGAAGAGCGGGTTTTTGGTACCGCCGCCGCTGGCCATAATAGTGTCGATGCGGTAGCCGCTTTGGTTCATCGTTTCGATGATGTGGCGGGTACCTAGCGCGATCGCCTGGATAGTTGCCAGATACTGCAATGCCAGATCCTCCGGCGTCCGTGATAGCTTCAGCCCGCTGAGCACCCCGCTCAGTGTTGGGTTAGCGCGCGGAGAACGGTTGCCGTGGAAGTAAGGTAAAACGTGGATGTCGCGTGTTAGCAGGGCGATGTTCTCCGGCTCCCCGGCCATCTTGCGTAGCAGGCCATTGAGTAACTCATAGATGGTCTGTCCGTTGGCTTTGGCCTGGGTGAGCAGGGCGGGATAACAGGGATGGGACTGGATGATGTGATCGATCAGGGCGCCGGTGGCCGATTGTCCCCCCTCGTTCAGCCAGTAGCCGGGCAGGATCGCCGAATAGTAGGGACCCCATACGCCGCCGATAAAACGGGCGGTGGGTGACATCGCCATATGGCCGGTGGAGGTGCCGCCGATCAGGGCGATACGCCGATCGAAGTCGGCCAGTTCACCGCTGACGCCGCTGGCACCCAGGGTACCAAGGGTACCGGCATGGGCATCGATGATCGAGACGCTGACGGCGGTGCCGGGGATCAACCCCATCTCACGGGCGGCGCGCTCGGTCAGGCCGTAGCCCAGCGGCTCACCCATGGTTTTGACCTCGCGCCCGATCTTGGCGGCGTCGTGCGCCAGCAGATCCTCCAGCCCGATCTCGCGGAAGTAACTATCGTCCCAGCGCTGTTCGTGGCCGAGGTAGGTCCATTTACACACCGTGGAGCAGAGGGAACGGGTGTCATCCTGGGTAGCGCGCCAGGTGAGAAAATCGGGTAAGTCGAAAAAATAACCGGCATTGGCCCAGGTCGTCGGCATGTGCTGTTTCAGCCACAAGAGTTTGGGCGTCTGCATCTCGGGTGAGATGATCCCGCCGACGAAGTCCAGTACCCGGTGATGGGTGGTGTTGATACGCTCCGCCTGCGCGATGGCACGATGATCCATCCAGACGATGATGTTCTGCTCGCTGCGTCCGGAGGGGCTGACGGTCAGCGGCTTGCCCTCCTTATCCAAAACCACCAACGAGCAGGTGGCATCGAATCCCATTCCTTTGATCTGAATCGGATTGATATCGGCCTGGCTCACGGCATCGCGTACCGCGTTACACACGGCCTGCCAGATGTTATCTGAAGATTGTTCGACGAAGTCGGCCTGGGGACGATAGAGGTCGATTTCGCGTGTCGCCTGGCCGACCATGCGTCCACTGAGGTCAAAGACGCCAGCGCGGGCGCTGCCGGTTCCTACATCTACGCCAATAAAATAGCTCGCCATGAATGTTCTCCCGAAATCAGGCTTTTCGATTCTGTAATGCGATAAACAGGATCAGCACACCGCCCCATAGGGCCATGGTCAGGTAGCTGCTGACGCCCAGCAAATTGAGGCCGCTCTCCAGCATCTGTAACACGATCAACGCCAGCACCAGCCCGAGGATACGGCCAAAACCGCCGTCTGGGTTAATGCCGCCGAGTACCGAGGCCAGGATGGTGACCAGCAGGTAGGATTCGCCGTAACCGGCCTTGGCCGAGTTAAATTTTGCCATCATCAGTAAGGCGGCTGCCCAGCCGAGCACGGCCGAGATCACATAGACGGCGATCTGTACCCGGGTCGTATTCACGCCGCTGAAGTGGGTCGCCTGTTGGTTGGATCCGATCAGATACAGGCTGCGTCCCAGGGTGGTGTGCTCCAACAGTAGCCACAGGGCGGCGGCCACCGCCAAAAAGAGCAGCAGTGCCAGCGGGATCCCCAACAGCGTCGCACTGCCGAGCTGTTGGAACAATGGCGGGAAACCGGCAATAACCGCCCCGTTGGAGAGCAGGATATTCAGGCCGGTGATCAGAGTCATGGTACCGAGGGTCGCCAGGATCGGTGAGACGCCGATCCAGGCGATCAACGCGCCGTTGAGCGCACCGATGGCTACCGCCACCGCCAGGCCAGCCAAGAGCGCCAGTAGGAGGAATAGGGGCTGATCGGGATGTGCGACGATGATGGCGGCCATCACCAGCGAACAGGCGTTGGCACCGGCGATGATCGACAGGTTGATGCCGCCGGTTAGCATGGTCACCCCCATGCCGAGGGCGAGCATGCCGAGGATTGGCAATTGGGCGGTGATGGATTGAAAGTTCGCCACGCTGAAGAAGCGGGTACCGAGCAGGGCGGAAAACAGCAACGCGACGACGACGATGATCAGACACTGTAAGCGGATGATACGATCGCCGGGCAGCAGGCGCGCAAAGGCGTTCATGTTATAGCTCCTTAGCCAGTTTGCGTTTTTCATTCCAGGCGGTACTGCTGATGCTGATCAGGATGATCACCCCACTGAGCACCGTATGCCAGTAGGAGGAGACGCCGAGCAGCGTCAACCCGTTTTGCAGGAAGGCCAGCAGGATCACCCCCAGCAGCGTGCCGGTGAGGGTGCCGCGTCCGCCGGACATGCTGGTGCCGCCGAGTACCACCGCCGCCAGCACCGTTAGCTCGAAACCGAGTAGGGAGTTGGGGGCCACCGATTGAGTGATCTGCGCCTGTACTACCGCCGCCACACCGGCCAGGATGCCCATGTAGCCATAGACGTAGAAGTGCAGGCGTAACAGATTCATCCCCAGTCGAGAGGCGGCATCACGGTTGCCGCCCATGGCATAGATCTGCCGTCCCAGACGGGTATAGTTCATCAGTAGTGCCGTCAGCGTGATGGTGCCACCGAGGCAGAGCAGGGGGAGCGTCAGACCATAGTCGTAGCCATCGCTCGCGGTGAATGAGAAGTAGTTCACCCCCTCCATAAACCAGTCGGGGAAACCGTACAGCCAGGTGCCTTTGGTCAGGTAGACCAGCAGCCCATAGTAGAGGTTGAGGGTGGCGATGGTGATGATGATTGCCGGTACCCGTAACCAGTAGACCAGGAAGCCGTTGCACAGCCCGAGCAACAGGCCGACGGCGATCGCCAAGGCGAAGGCCAGCGGGAAGCTGCCGCCGTGGGTGATGATCCAACTGGCCATGACGTACTGGGCGATGGCGGTCATCGCCGGGAAGGAGATATCGATCCCACCGGCGATCAGCACCACGAACAGGCCGCAGGCCAAGATGCCAAGGATGGCGTAACTGGTGGCGACATCGGTCAGGTTACCCAGTGAAAAGAACTCGTCGGTCGTCAGTGTCAGCCCCAGCGCCAGGGCGACCACCAAGAGTCCGAGGTAGGCTTCGTGCCGTCCCGCGAGACGAGAAAGGAAGGAGTTATGCATTGACCACCTCGGCGATGTCTTGTTCGCTGCAGCGTTGCGGTAAGAATTCGGCCACCAGTTCTCCCCGGCGCATCACCAGGATGCGGTGGCTGTTGTAGTAGGCTTCCGGGATCTCGTCGCAGATCATCAACACCGCCATGCCCTGTTGTGCCAGATCGCGTGCGATCTGGTAGATCCCCTCCTTGTTGGCGATATCGACGCCGACGGTGGGAGAGTCGAGGATCAGGATGCGGGGCTGGGTTGCGACCCACTTGGCGATGGCGATACGCTGGGCATTACCGCCCGAGAGTGTTTTCACCGCGAGGGCACTGTCGGCGACCTTGATGTTCAGCTCGCGGATCAGGCGCTGAACCAATGCGTCGGCCCGTCGGTGATCGAGCAGGCCGGCACGGGTGTGTAGCTGGTCGAAAACAGTGACGATGGTGTTGTCGTAGATCGACTGATCCATGATGAGCCCCTGAGTCAGACGATCCTCCGAGACATAACCGATACCGTGGCGGATGGCGTCACGGTTACCGTTAAGGGTCACGGCCTGGCCATCGATGGCTATCTCGCCGCTGTCCGGGCGGGTCATGCCGAATAGGCTTAGGCATAGCTCGGTACGCCCGGCGCCGAGTAGGCCGACGATGGAGACGATCTCGCCGGGATGCAGCGCTAGACTGATATCATGGTACTTGCCATGCCGGGTAAGGTTGCGCAGCGCCAGACGCGGGACCGCCGTCGCAGCGCTATAGGGCGGCAGAGGTGTGTAGTGGAAGCGTTGGCCGGTCATCAGGAAGGCCAGCTCGTGGCTATCTAACTCGCTGGCGGGCCAGGTGCCGACCAGCTTACCGTCGCGCATCACGCTGATGCGATCGGCGACCTCCATCACCTCATCCAGGCGATGGCTGACGAACACCACACAGATCCCGGCGGCCTTGAGTTCGTTGACCACACGCAGTAGGCCGTTGACCTCCTGACGAGTGAGGGAGGCCGTCGGTTCATCCATAATCACCAGACGTGCATCGGCGGCGATGGCGCGACAGATGGCAACCAACTGTCGATCGGCGATCGACAGCTTTTCAACCTTTTTATCGGGGTCGAGGGTGACTCCGATGCGTTGCATGGCCGCCAGCGCCTGCTGTCGCATGGCGCCTCTGCGAACCCACAGATCGCCACCGGGCTGGTAGCGATGAATGGCGATGTTTTCCGCCACGCTGAAGTTAGGAAAGAGAGAGAGATCCTGGTAGATGACCTGGATCCCGTAATGGGCGGAGAGCGAAGGCGTGAGCTGGTGGAAGAGCTTGCCGTCGATCAGGAGACGCGCCCCTTTTTCCGGCTGATAGACGCCGGAGATCACCTTAATGATGGTGCTTTTGCCACAGCCGTTCTGGCCGGCCAGGCAGTGTACCTCGCCTTTGTTCAGCGTGAGGCTGACCCGGTCCAGTGCCAGCACGCCGGGAAACTGCTTACTGATGTTTTCAAGCGTGATGAATGCGCTGCTGTTCATGGGCAATACTCCGCCGGACGCCCCGAGTCGGGGCGTCACGGTATGACGATGGAGAGACGTTACCTGAGTGCCAGTCGTGTCGGCTGGCGGGATGGTTTCCCTGGTGATGACGGCGTTGGCCGAGATCAGAAACCGAGCGACTGGGCGTTATCTTTGGTCACTGCCAATATTTTATTGAAGCGGATAACGTGATCTTTCATGTCCACATCCGCCTTGCCCAGTCCATCAATGCTCAGGTCCGGCGTGACCTCTTGCCCTTGCAACAGGCGGTCGGCCACGGTTACCAGCGCATAGCCGGCGTCCTTCGGATCCCACAGCAAGACTTGCTTGATATCGCCGCGTATCAGATAAGGTGCAGCCTGGGAAGGCATCGCGATGCCGACGACGGCGACTTTATCCTTGGCGCGTTTCTTGGCGACGGCTTGGCCGGCGCCGATAGGGCCGAGTGACCCGAAGCCGATGATCCCTTTCAATTGAGGATAGGTCTTCATCAGATCCAGGGTGGTGGCATAGGATTTATCGATGCTCTCGGCCACCGGTAGACGCGAGGTAACCTCAAACATCTCCGGGTACTTCTCTTTCTGGTATTTCACGGCGTAATCGGCCCAGGCGTTGTGCAGCGGCACCGTTAGGGAGCCGACGTAGATGGCATAACCCCCTTTGCCCCCCATCGCCTTGGCCAGCTGATCGACGTTGGCTTCGGCGTACTTCTGGCTATCGATAGTTTCGATGTCCCATTGGCCGATTTGTTGATCGGGTGACTCATGCGTCAGCACCACAATCCCCTTATCGCGCGCCTTCTTCAGTACCGGCTCCAACACCTTAGCGTCGTTGGGTACCACGATGATGGCGTCGACATTCTTGGCGATCAGATCCTCTATGACTTTCACTTGTTGCGCCGGATCCGGCGTCGCCGGACCGGTTTGGTAGGCATTGACATTCAACTGTTGCGCCGCCTGGTTTACTCCGGTCTCCATACGGTTGAACCAGGGGATGCCAGTGACTTTGGCTACCACGGCAATGTCATGCTTATCGGCCTTTTCTGCGGCAAACGAGGGGGAGGAAAACAGGCACGCAGAGGCCAAAGCGGTCGTGAGCAAGGCGAGTTTGAATTTCATGGCTGAACCTTTGTTGTTGTAAGAGCCTGGGAAAATTCATGCGAAAAGGGTAATGAAGAATGGCGACGACTGGCTGCCCGTGGCGGGGGAAATGTGATCTATGCCCATACATGTTAATTTATGGATAAAACAAGGTAAAAAAATGGTCTCATTTAATTTCCTAGGTAATTTTATTACTTTTATCGTGTTATTTTTTCCTTGAAACTCACACAGCTATTAACATTTCATTATCATTTCATTAGGCATTGGTATGGGAAAAGTATGCATTTTCGTGGGGGATAATGACCAATGTTTATATTTGTGAGATGAAACGATAAGGCAATTTAATTCTATGAAAATTATTTCACTGCTGATCGAGGTCGTTCACTCCTCGCCGGCGATGTCAATGCGGTAATTGAGCGCATTGTGGTAGTCCGACTGAAAGTTAATGTCAGTTTGCCGACTTTATAAACAAAATGTGATAACTCGGAGGGTAGAGGCCGGGTAGACTGAATAAATCTAGGCGCGTGGAGGAGAGACGATGACGGAAAAACGGATCCTGGTGGTCGAGGATGACACACTGATCGCCGAACTACTAACGCTGCATCTGAGCGATGCGGGCTACCATGTCACTCATGCCGCCGAGGGGGATCGAGGCATGGCGTTGATCGAACAGGGCGGTTGGGACGCATTGATCCTGGATCTGATGCTGCCGGGGGTGGATGGCTTAGACATTTGCCGCCGGGTCCGCGCGATGACACGTTATACCCCGATTATCATCATCAGCGCTCGCTCCAGCGAACCGCATCGCGTCTTGGGGCTAGAGTTGGGAGCGGATGACTACCTGGCGAAACCCTTCTCCATGGTCGAACTGGTTGCTCGGGTCAAGGCGCTGTTTCGGCGCCAAGAGGCGATGGGACGTAATCTGATGCTAGAGGCGGGGCGCTTGACTCACGGCGCCCTGACCCTCGACCCGATCGCGCGTCAGGCTTGGGTGGCGGAGCGGGCGATCGAGCTGACGCCGCGCGAGTTTGATCTACTCTATTTCTTCGCTCGCCATCCGGGGCAGGTATTTTCACGTCTCCAATTGCTGGATAAAGTCTGGGGTTATCAACATGATGGCTACGAACATACCGTCAATACCCATATCAATCGGCTGCGCACCAAGATCGAAGACGATCCCGCCGAGCCGGTCTGGATCCTGACGGTATGGGGCGCAGGCTATAAGTTCGGTGATGGTGGAGTTCCCGCATGAGATACCTCAGTCTCTCGCAGCGTCTTGCCCTGGTGTTTGCCCTGCTGCTGCTGGTCTGTAGTACCTTGACGGGCTGGTTACAGCTGCGTAGTAACGCCGCCTATAGCCATCAGGTGATCCAGCGTCTTTCCGCCGATCTGGCCAGCCATATCGCCCAGCATAATCCGCTGTTGCAGGCCGATGGCCTGAATCGAGCCTCGGTGAAACGACTATTCGACCAGCTGATGGCGGTGAATCCTAGCGTGGAGGTCTATCTGCTGGATAGCCAGGGGCAGATCATCGGCGATGCGGCTCCCGCGGGACGCATCGTGCGTCATCGTGTCGGCCTGGCGCCGATCGAAGCCTTCTTGGCCGGTCAGGCCTTACCACTATATGGCGATGATCCACGTAGTCGTGATGCCAAGAAGGTGTTTAGCGTCACGCCGTTGACCCTGAATGGCCATACCCGCGGCTATCTGTATGTGGTGTTGCTGGGGGAGGAGTATAACCGCTTGAGCGATGATGCCCGCCTCGGCTCGGCCTGGCGCATGGCGGGGTGGTCGATCGCCCTGATCCTGGGGTGTGGATTGCTGGCTTGGCTGCTGGCGTACCGTTGGGTGACGCGACCGGTACATGCCTTGACGCACCAAGTGGATCGTCTGGAGCGTGAAGGGTTGGAGACCTTGAGTCCGGAGACGTTGGCGGCGTTGCAGCGGGTGCAGGGCGAGGATGAGGTAGCGCGTCTGCAGCGGGCGTTTGGCCGTATGGCGCGGCGCATCACCGAGCAGTGGCGGCGCCTGGCCGATCAGGATCGTCAGCGGCGTGAGTTTATCACCACCGTGTCACACGACTTGCGCACACCGCTGACCTCGTTACACGGCTATCTGGAGACCCTGAGCCTGAAGCAGGAGAGTCTCGGCGAGGCGGATCGGCGGCGCTATCTGGCTACCGCCTTAACGCAGAGTCAGAAGGTGGGGCGCCTGGCTCAGCAGCTGTTCGAGCTGGCGCGGCTAGAGTACGGTGCGGTTAAGCCACAGTGCGAGCCTTTCTCCTTCGCCGAGTTGGTGCAGGATGTGTTCCAAAAGTTTGAGTTGGCTGCCGAGACGCGTGGCTTGACGCTGAGTACCGATGTGGTGGCGGGATTGCCTCCGATCACGGCGGATATCCATATGATGGAGCGGGTATTGACCAACCTGCTGGATAACGCCTTGCGCCATACGCCGCCAGAGGGGCGCATCGTGGTCCGTCTATGGCAGGCGCAGGGACGCTTGTGGGTGGAGTTATGCGACAGTGGCCCCGGCGTGCCCGATGCATTGCGAGAGGCCCTATTCCAGCGGCCGTTATCATCCGCTGAACGACGCCACGAGAGTGGTGGCTTGGGACTCTTGATCGTGAAACGGATGCTGGCGCTACATGATGGCGATATCGCCTTGGTGACGGGACAGCCGGGAGCCTGTTTCCGCCTCTCTTTGCCACTGTAGGCGCGCCCCGTAGGGCGCGAGAAACGGATTACAGAACCCCTTGGGCTAACATTGCGTCGGCAACCTTGACGAAACCGGCGATGTTGGCACCACGAACGTAGTGGGTCGGGCCCGTCGGCTCACCGCTGTAGTCGACGCAGGACTGGTGAATGTCCAGCATGATCTGATGCAGTCGCTGGTCGACTTCATCGGCCTTCCATGACAGGCGTGCGGCATTCTGCGCCATCTCCAACCCCGAGGTGGCAACGCCGCCGGCATTGGCTGCCTTGCCGGGGGCGAACAACACGCCGGCCTGCAAGAAGAGATCCGTCGCTTCGATGGTGGTCGGCATGTTGGCGCCTTCGGCCACGGCACGTACCCCATTGGCGATCAGCATCCGGGCGGCTTCGCTGTCCAGTTCATTCTGGGTGGCGCATGGCAGGGCAATGTCGACCGGTACATGCCAGGGCTGCTGCCCTTCGAGGTAGGTTAGGCCGAGGGTACGCGCATAGTCGGCGATGCGCCCGTCCGGCGAGGCCTTGATGGCGCAGAGTTGGGCCAGCTTCTCCGCCGTAAACCCCGCCTCATCCACCACGCTACCGTTGGAGTCGGAGGCGGTGATAACGCTAGCGCCTAGCGCCATCGCCTTCTCTATGGCGTACTGAGCCACGTTACCCGAACCCGAGACGGCGACACGCATCCCCTCCATCCCCAAGCCATGGCGTTGTAGCATGGCGTCGGTAAAGTAAACCAGACCATAGCCCGTCGCCTGTGGGCGCATCAGGCTGCCGCCGAAGGCCAGCCCCTTACCGGTAAACACACAGGCGGTATGGTTGGCGAGCTTCTTCATCATCCCCGCCATATAGCCGACTTCGCGGCTTCCGACGCCGATATCACCGGCGGGGACATCCGTATCGGGGCCGAGATGACGGTATAGTTCGCCGATCAGTGCCTGGCAGAAACGCATGATTTCGCCATCGCTTTTCCCTTTGGGGTTAAAGTCGCTGCCCCCCTTGCCGCCCCCCATCGGTAGGGTGGTGAGGGCGTTTTTCAGCGTCTGCTCGAAGCCGAGGAACTTCAGGATCGACAAGTTGACAGAGGGATGGAAACGCATTCCCCCTTTGTAGGGGCCGATGGCGGAGTTGAACTGTACGCGCCAGGCTCGGTTCACTTGCACCTGGTTGCGATCGTCGACCCAACTGACACGAAACTGGATCACCCTTTCAGGCTCGATCAGGCGTTCCAGCAGGGCGGCCTGGCGATAGTGGGGATGCTGTTGTAGAAAGGGCCATAGGGTGGTCATGACTTCGCGTACGGCCTGGGCAAACTCTGGCTGGTGTGGGTCGCGCAATAGGACGTGCTGCATAAAGTGCTCGACGGAATCGATCGATGTCATAGGAAACTCCTGGTGAGGGGCGGAGGGCGCGTGGGTAGCCGGATAGCAGCGTTTGTGCTTAAAAAATAGGCTGATTGGCACTATAGCATCGCCATAGATTAGCGATGCAAGGAGTTTGCTGGCGAGGGGAGAAGAACAAAGCCCTGTGCTAGCAGGGCCTTGTTATACAGAGGATAATCAGGCGTTTTGGCCGTCGCTTTGCGTATTCATCATGCGTTTGAGCCAAGGGACTAGGGCCGCCATTACCAGCGCGATGATCAGTGTCGCGATGCCGATCTTACCGAATACGCTGGTGTAGATGGGCAGGGTCTGTAATGGGTCGGTGATGCCGTCTGGTACGGCGGTAAAGGTGGCAACATAGCCGCCGAGCAGGAAGGCGGCGGCTTGGGTCAGGAACCACATACCGAGGATGAAGCCCATCAGGTACTGGGGAACGAGGGCGGCGACCATCGCCAGACCTAGGGCGCTGATCATCAACTCACCCAGGCTCTGGAACAGGTAAACCAAGACCACAAACCACGGTGAGGTCAATCCTTGGGCGTCGGCGAACCATAGACCCGCAGCGGCGGCGGTCAGGAAGCCCAGCGAGCACAGCAGCATCCCCAGGGTAAACTTGGTCGGCATACTCAGATCGCGTCCACGACTACCGAGGTGAGTATAGATCGAGGCCAATACGGGGCTGGCGACCACCACCCAGAAGGGGTTGAGGGCCTGGAAGCTGACCGGGTTAATCGCGAAGCCGAGGATCTCATGACGCACGTTGTTGATGGCGAAGAAGTTGAGCGAGGTCGGCATTTGTGCGTAGAGGATGTAGAACAGTACGGCTTCGAGCATCAGGATAAAGGCGACGAACATACGGTTACGTCCCTGGGTATCTTGCTTGAAGGCCTCGCGGAAGAAAAAGTAGATCACGACCACGGAGACGGCGATCAACACGATGTTCGCTACGCCGACGTTATGCATCAGCCAGGCGCAGATAGCAATCATGACCACAGAGCCGGCCAGAACGAGCAACAGCTTGCCGTAGTTCAGAGGCAGATGGTCTGGCTCGGAGCCGAGGCTACGCACCATGCCGCGGCAGGCAAAGTAGACCAACAAGGCGACGATCAACCCTGCGCCGCACAGATTATAGGTCACGGCGTAGCCGAAGCGTTCGGCGATGATCGGTGCCAGGGAGAGCGAAATCAACGAGCCGATATTGATCGACATGTAGAACAGCGTGAATGCCCCATCGAGGCGCGGATCTTTCGGCGGATAGCATTTGGAGAGCAGGCTGGCGGGATTGGCCTTAAATAGTCCGTTGCCGACGGCGATGGTGCCGAGGGCGACGAAGATCATCTGCGGTTTGAGCAGCGACATCCCGGTCATAAAGTAGCCCAGGGCCAGCACGATAGCGCCAAGCACCATGGTGCGTTTCGTCCCGAGCAGATGGTCGCCGACGTAACCGCCGATAGAGATCAGGCCGTAGACCAAGGCAGCGAAGGCACCGAAGGTGATAAAGGCTTGTTCTTGGGAGAATCCTAGCTGTTTTACGAAGAAGACGGCCAGAATTCCTTGTACGCCGTAATAACCGAAACGTTCCCATAATTCTATGAAAAATATCATGAAAAATGGCTTTGGCTGCTGGAGCAAGCCCGGCGTGGTGGTGTTCATTGTGGTTGGCCTCAGATTATTGTTATGTTGGTAAAAGTGATTGCGTGATGCATAGGCACATCTTGATGAAATAGAATTCTATTTTATAAACAAATCTACTGTATTAAATGTGGTATTTAACCGTGATTACTAGATTATTATTTTGATTGTCGGTTAATTGAGCGCTTGTTCACTCTTTTGCTAAAAGTTGGCGGGAAAGAAACAAAAACGCCACGGCGTGAGCGCCGTGGCGGGGGGAAGAACCGGGGATATTAGTGCAAATTAATCGTCTTCTTCGTCTTTTAGCGGCACGATCAACATGTCGATATGCACGGTATTGATCAGCTGACGTGCGGAGGACATCAGCTTACTCCAGAAATCTTGATGATGGCCACACAGCACCAGGTCCATATCATACTTCTTGATGGCGTCGACCAAGACCTGACCGAGGTCACCGCTGCCGCTCAGGGTCTCGGTGATCGGATAACCGGCATGTTGAGATAACTCGGTTAAGGCGTGATGCGTCTCATCGGAAATACGCTTCTGCATATCCCCCAAGTTGACGTCGATTAGACCGGTATAAAGATCGGAGTAGTTGACGTCTACGTGGATCAACGAAACCTTCGCGTCGTAGGGGCGTGCCATGGACACGGCTTTTTCGACCAGTATGTTACTTTCCGGGGAAAGGTCTACAGCAACCAGAATGTGTTTATAAGCCATAAGAGCGCTCCTTCCTAAAGCCGGTTAACGGGTATCACAGGTTTCGTCTGCCCCGGCGGGCGTGCTGGCGATACCTGTATAATAGCACTGTCCGGATCGTGAGATATGTCATACGGCTCACAGGGTCGTGGTCGCGTTGCTCACCCAGAGAAGACCGTGACCGGAAAGTGTTAGGCTGTGTCCCGCAATGGCGCCTTCGATGCACATACACCCTTGCGGGACATAGCCTAGTAATATGATTAACTCATTTTTTATAAGGATCACCGCAGGGTAAATCAAGTACTGTTTCCCGATTGCGTGCAAAAGTTGATTTACCCCCAAGATAATGCCGCCTCGGACGGCATTTTGACGGCGACTTCGCCGAATATATAATGAAATCTTTAACCTATAGCGTAGTGGATCCGCGCTCGCCAGGGCTGAAAGAAATAATTTTTGTGATCTTCGCACGCGTCGCCGCCAGATTTCCTACACTAATAATTGTACTCCCTCGGGCAGGGAATACCGTCTCTTGATGACAACACCATGGGTCGGCGGCACGCTACGCCGACATTGTCGAGTTCAGTATCGCGTCCTCGGCAGCGTTATGCCGTGAGGATGCCAGGAGGGGGAAATCATGATTAATACCGTCGCACTATTCTGGGCGTTGTTTATTGTGTGCGTAGTCAACATGCTACGTTATTACTCCTCTCTGCGCTCCCTATTGATAGTCTTGCGCGGTTGCGATCCCTTGCTCTATCAATATGTCGATGGCAGTGGTTTCTTTACCAGTCATGGTCAACCGAGCAAGCAGTTACGCCTGGTGCGCTATATCTATGAGCGTCGTTACAACGATCACCATGACGATGAGTTCATTCGCCGTTGTGAGCGGTTACGCCGCCAATTTATCTTGACCAGCGCCCTGTGCGGATTGGTTACCCTCGCCTTGATTGGGTTAGCCATCTGGCACTGACGAAACACGCGCGTTGCCTAACCGAGCGGATTGTTATAGGGTAAAAGGGAATCTTCCATTACGGATATCAATGACTATGTCAGTACAGCGTCGCCTGCTAAACCTACTTCTTCTCCTTAGCACCTAGGGCGGCCTGCTTACACCATCTATTTTCTCAGGGCCGCCGGATGGCGGCCTTGTTGTAGGTAAACCTCAAGACGTACTCCGGCGATTCCCCATCCAGCGGAGTGATGTTATGAGTCAAGTGTTAGACAGCTCACCGGCGGTGAGCCGGGTTCCCCAGTGGTCGTCGCGAGTGGGCCACATCCTGGCCGCCGCCGGATCGGCGATCGGGATCGGTGCCATCTGGAAATTCCCCTATGTGACGGCGACCAATGGCGGCGGTGCCTTCCTGCTGTTGTTCCTTCTGTTTAGCTTTACCCTGGGATTGGCGGTCTTTATGGCCGAGACCCTGCTGGGCAGCCATAGCCGTCAGAGCGTGGTGCAGGCATTCCGCCAGTTGTGCGGGCGTCATTGGGGGTGGGTCGGCTTGCTCGGTATCGTGACCAGTTGGTGCATCTACAGTTTTTATAGTGTGGTCGGCGGCTGGACAGTCGGCTATGCGTTGATGGCGGGGGCCGGGCGCTTGCAGAGCGACCATGCACAGGGATTTCAGGCGCTGTTCAGTCACTATATTAGTCATCCCTATTGGCCAGTCGTGACCCACCTGTTGTTCGCCGCACTGACCGCCTATGTGGTATTGGGCGGGGTACAGCGCGGGGTGGAGAAGGCGGTGAAGGTGATGATGCCGCTGTTGCTGTTGATCATGGTAGCGTTGATCGTCATCGCGTTGACCTTGCCGGGGGCCACCGCCGGCTTACGCCTGTTTCTGTGGCCCGACTTTAGCCATCTGAGCGGAAAAAGCGTCTTGGATGCGTTGGGCTTAGCCTTCTTTTCCCTGTCCGTCGGCCTGGGGATCCATACCACGTATGGCGCCTACTTGCCGAGTAGTGATGGCGTGGCGCGATCCAGCCTGTGGGTGGTGGCGCTCTCTTGTCTGGTCTGTGTGCTGGCCGGTTTGATGATCTTTCCGGCGCTGAGTGCCGCCGGTCTGGATCCGAGCGCAGGACCGGGGCTGACCTTTATGACCATGCCGGTTTTCTTTAGTCATCTGCCTTTTGCCTCACTGTGGGCGTCGGCATTTTTTATCTTGCTGTTGCTGGCGGCACTCTCTTCCTCTATCTCCTTACTGGAGCATATCGTGGCCTTCGCCTGTGGCCGCTGGGGATGGTCGCGCCGTAATGCCACTCTGTTGGTCAGCGCCAGCATCATGCTGGCAGGCATCCCGGTTACACTGTCGTTTGGCCCACTGGCGGATTACACCTGGGCGGGGCGCTCGCTGTTCGACTGGTTGGATTTTCTGACCTCTAACCTGATGATGCCGCTGTTCGCCATCGTCATCTGCCTGCTGTTCGGTTGGTCATCTCGACTGGAAGGGTTGTTGCCGTCGACTCTGTCGCCGCTGTGGCGCCGGGCGTTGCGTTTTACCTGGCGCTATGCGGCTCCGTTATGCATCGGGGTGATCTTGTTACATGGCGTGTGGTAAGAGGGGGCGCTGGGCGTGATCCTGTCGTTGTTGGTATCGCGTCGTACCAGGTGCGCGCCGATGCGCCTGAGGTAAAAAAAAGCCCGTCAATGACGGGCTTAGTCTTCATTAGCGGGCGTTTAGACGACGAAGGTTAACGCCAGCCAGTACAACAGACTGGAAATGACGATCGCCATCGGCAGGGTTAATACCCAGGCCAGCAGGATGTTTTTCACCGTCTTACCCTGCACGCCGCCGCCATCGACCAGCATGGTGCCGGTCACGGCCGAGGAGAGCACGTGAGTGGTGGAAACCGGCATCCCGGTATAGCTGGCGACACCGATGGAGATGGCGGCGGTCATCTGAGCCGACACCCCTTGTGCATAGGTCATCCCCTTCTTACCGATCTTCTCACCGATGGTCGTCGCAACGCGACGCCAGCCGACCATGGTGCCCAGCGACAGGGCCAGTGCGACGGCGACGATGATCCACATCGGAGCATATTCGACGGTCGCCAGCAGATCTTTACGCAGGTCGCCCAGGAAGCGTTTGTTGCTATCGCTGGTTTCCGGCAGTTTGGCGACCTTACCGGCCGTATCGGCCACGCACATCAGTAGGCGACGCATATGGCTGCGTTGATCGACGGTCAGTTGATCATAGTTTTGCAGATCGGCCAGCATACCTTGCGCACTGGCGATGGCGACTTGCGCCCGTGCCGGGTTGCAATGGAAGATCTTGCTGCCCTGTCCCTCTTCACTCGCCGGGATCTCCGGCTCGGTGTTGATGACATGGCTCAGGTCAGCCTGATGTTGGCGATAATACTGATCCAGATGGGTGATGGCATCGCGCGTACGGGCGATGTCATACCCGGTGGCATCCATGTTCATCACGAAGCCCGCCGGGGCGACGCCGATCAACACCAGCATCAGCAGACCGATCCCTTTCTGGCCGTCGTTGGCGCCGTGGGAGAAGCTGACACCAATGGCAGAGACGATCAGGGCGATACGCGTCCAGAACGGTGGCTTGCGTTTGCCGTCGATCTTCTCGCGCTCGGCCGGCGTCATATGGATGCGGCGACGCTTCTTGGTGCCGCTCCAGTAACGACGCAAACACCATACCATGAGACCCGCCAGCAGCAGGCCGACGATCGGCGAGATGATCAATGACAGGAAGATCTCAATCATCTTAGGGATATTGAGGGCATCGACCACCGAGGTGTGCGTCATCAGCGCGTTCGTGAGCGCAATACCGATGATGGCACCGATCAGGGTGTGCGAGCTGGAGGCCGGTAGGCCGAAGTACCAGGTGCCCAGGTTCCAGATGATCGCCGCCAACAGCAGGGAGAACATCATCGCCAAACCATGGGAAGAGCCGACGTTCAGCAACAGATCGGTCGGCAGCAGGTGAACGATGGCATAGGCCACGCTCAGACCGCCCAACATGACGCCGAGGAAGTTAAAAATACCGGACATTACCACGGCGATCTGCGAGCGCAGTGCACGGGTGTAAATGACGGTGGCGACCGCGTTGGCCGTATCATGGAAGCCATTGATGGCTTCGTAGAACAGCACAAACAGCAGTGCGAGGACTAACATTAGGCCAGTATGGAAATCTAGCCCTGCAAAGAGATGTAGCATATGCGTTACGCCAGTTTGTGGACATGAACGCGGCGCATTATCGGCGAGAAGACTGGCCGGGGAAAAGGAAAATATGACGTTTTTTTGATTTGCCGATGACAAAAGGAGGTATCAACTTAAGACTACTCTTAGTATTTCATAAAGTTATAAGCATTATGACAGTAAAAATTTTTTATATCATGATTGGCATTGTAATGGTATTTCTTTGTTTATTCGGCGAGTTACGCCGCTTTTCGCACCAATGTGGCCGATGCGCCGCGAAGCGGCGCATCGGTAGGATTAGAACCACTGACCGAAGCGGTGAATATAGAAACGCTTCATCAGCTGCGTCAGAACGCAATAGCTCAACAGGATGGCGACCAACCACGGGAAGTAGCTCAACGGCAGCGGTTGCAGGCCGATAAAGTGCCCCAGGGGCGAGAAGGGGATGTAGATCCCTAACGCCATGATGACACCGGTGGTCAGCATCACTGGCAGTGCGGCACAACTCTGGATGAAGGGGATCTTCTGGGTGCGCAGCATATGCACCACCAGGGTCTGCGACAGTAACCCCTCGATGAACCAGCCGGACTGGAACAGCGACTCATGGGCGATGCTGTTGGCGGAGAAGACGTACCACATCAGGGCATAGGTGGCGATGTCGAACAGAGAGGAGGTCGGGCCGATCCACAGCATAAAGCGGCCGATGTTTTTGGCATCCCACTTGCGCGGTTTGCGCAGAAACTCCTTGTCCATGCGATCCCAGGGTAGGCTCATCTGTGACAGATCATACAGCAGATTTTGCAGCAAGAGCTGGATGGCCAGCATCGGCAGGAACGGAATAAAGGCGCTGGCCACCAGGACAGAGAACACGTTGCCGAAGTTAGAGCTGGCGGTCATGTTCAGGTATTTGATGATGTTACCGAAGGTCTCACGTCCGGTGATCACCCCCTGTTCCAATACCATCAGATCCTTCTCTAGCAGGATGATATCCGCCGACTCTTTAGCGATATCGGTACCGGTATCGACGGAGATACCGACATCGGCATCGCGCAGCGCCGGCGCATCGTTGATGCCATCACCGAGGAAGCCGACGGTGTGGCCATTATTCTGTAATGCCTTGAGTACACGAGACTTCTGCAACGGACTCAGCTTGGCAAAGACGGTGCGTCGTTCGGCCTCATGTGCCAACTGTTGATCATCCAGTCGCTCGATATCGCTGCCGAGCAGAACCTCACCCGGCTCCAATCCCACCTCTTGGCAGATCTTGCCGGTCACGGTCGGGTTATCGCCGGTCAAGACCTTAACCATAACACCATTTTCGCGCAGAGCGTCGATCGCGGCGGCGGCGGACTCTTTCGGCGGATCGAGGAAGGTTAACAGGCCGCACAGGATCAGATCCCGCTCGTCGGCGATGCTGAGTGGGAAGGCGCAGCCATCGTGACCGAGATCGCGCGTACCGAGCATCAGGACACGGAAGCCTTGACGGTTATACGCCTCGGCCAGGGTTTGCAGCGCGTGGCGGCGTGCCTCATCCAGCGGCAGGATCTGGCCCCGCTCTTCGATATGGCTGGCGATGGCGATCATCTCCTCGACGGCCCCTTTGCAAATCAGGGTATGGTTGCGCTGCTCGTCGCTGACCACGATGGAGAGGCGGCGCCGGCTGAAGTCGAACGGCAGCTCGTCGATCTTGCTGTAGCCCGACATCGCATCGATGGCCGGATTACCCTGTCCACAGCGGATCACCGCCTTATCCATCAGGTTCTTCATGCCACTCTGGTGGTAGCTATTCAGCCAGGCCAGTTGCAAGACACGCGGATTCGCTTGGCCCTGGGTATCCAGATAGTGTTCCAGGATGATGCGATCTTGCGTCAGCGTCCCGGTCTTATCGGTACACAGCACATCCATGGCGCCAAAGTTCTGGATGGCGTTGAGCCGTTTAACCACCACCTTGCGGCGCGACATGGTGATGGCTCCCTTCGCCAGGTTAGAGCTGACGATCATCGGCAGCATCTCCGGGGTCAGGCCAACGGCGACGGCCAGGGCGAACAGGGCGGCGTCGGTCCAGTCCCCCTTCGTGAAGCCATTGATCAACAGCACGATGGGTACCATCACCAGCATAAAGCGGATCAGTAGCCAGCTGACACTGTTGACGCCGCGATCGAAGGCGGTCTGGGAGCGGGTGCCGACGATGGATTTAGCCAAGGAGCCGAAATAGGTGCGGTTCCCAGTGGCGACCACCACCGCCTTGGCGGTGCCGCTGGAGACGTTGGTACCCATCAGGCAGATATTCGCCAGCTCTAATAGGCTGCCCTCACCGGTACAGGCCTCGCTGGACTTCTCCCGCACATTGGCGGTGACGTCGTATTTCTCGATCGGTAAGGCTTCACCGGTTAGTACGGCCTGACTGATAAACAGATCGCGTGACTCGATCAGTTTGACGTCGGCCGGGATCATGTCGCCGGCGGAGAGCAGGATGATATCGCCCGGCACCAGTTGCTGCATCGGGATCTCATGGCATTCGCCCTGGGCGAACGGGTGGGCGCGTCGTAACACGGTGGCGGTGGTGCGTACCATCGACTTGAGCGCCTCGGCGGCCTTGTTGGTGCGGAACTCTTGCCAGAAACGCAGCAGGCCGCTGAGGGAGACCATCACGATGATGATGATCACACCGGTCAGGTCGGTCGGTTCGCCGTGGCGCAGCGGTAACCAGTAATCGGTGACGAAGCTGATCACGGCCAGGGCCATCAATACGTAGATAAAGGGATTGTTGAAGGCCATGACGAACTGAACCAGCGCCGGTGGCGCCTTCTCATGGGCGACCTGGTTGGGGCCATGCAGTTGTAACCGCTCCACGGCATCCGCCGCCTCTAATCCCTGGGTACTGGCGGAGAGCGTGGCCAGCGTGGCATCGAGGCTGACGCGAGCCTCATCGGCGATGGCGTAGTTTTTCTTCGTTTTTTCCCGGCGTCCTTTCTGGATCGCGCTGTTTTGGTCGATCATTTGAGTCATAGAGCTGTACTCTGGGCTGATTTTTAAGCGCACCTTTGCCGCCCGGCGAAAGGTGTGGATAGCTGAAGCAGAAGAGGGAAACGCCAGGCGTGACAAAGCCTGCGTCATGCACGGCGTCTCAGTGCGAGGGTGGCATTACGCCTCCCCGCATCGGCGCTTATGCGCCTGGAGGAAATAGGGCTTGGGTATAGAACAACATGATAACTGTCCGCATTTCACCCGGCGTGTCGGTACACACAAGGCAGATGATTACATTAGGGTATGCAGCAGTTCGAGATGAAGTGTTGCTGCCCGCCTGGGTTAGGCAAGCAGCACATCGGGAAGATGGTCAGCTTGCCAAGGATAAGTGCGTGTTTTCCTGATGACTCTGACTGTCCAATTGACGCTATCTCCCGCGATAAAAAGTGCGCTAACTATAGTTCTGTGCCGGGAGTGTGTAAACCGTACACACTTAAACCAATCGTTAACAAAGGTATGCTTATGTTCCATCCTGACGACTCGAAAAATTAAATCCCTTTTATATCAATAGATAATAATATTTCTGTGCCTCGTACTTTTTTACAAAAGTACTTTACAAAACTAATTGATAATGATTATCATTAATGCGTTTTCCACGTGTGGCTCAGGCCTCGCCAGGAAGGCACGACATTGCTCACATTGCTTCCATATTTTTAGCCAGCTCGGGTGCTGGCTTTTTTTTACGGCCTCGGGTCGTCGTTTTGTCTACCAGCGCGCAGCGATGCGCCTGCACTGGCGGCTACAATGGCACTCTCTGTGGTCGGAAAGAGTATCTCTATGGCCGTCAGCCAGGTGGATCTAATCCTTTCGCTGTTGCAGCAGATGTGCGTCTATTTGGTGATCGCCTATCTGCTCAGTAAAACCCCGCTATTCATTCCATTGATGCAGGTGACGATCCGTCTGCCGCATAAGCTGGTGTGCTACCTCACTTTCTCGATGTTTTGCATCATGGGCACCTACTTCGGCCTGCATATCGATGACTCGATCGCCAACACGCGGGCGATCGGTGCGGTGCTCGGTGGGGTGCTGGGTGGGCCGAGCGTCGGCTTTCTCGTGGGACTGACCGGCGGGCTACATCGCTATTCGATGGGGGGGATGACGGCGCTCGCCTGCATGATCTCGACGGTGGTGGAGGGATTGGTGGGCGGCCTCTTGCATCGGCAAATGCTGCGTCATCATCGCCTTGATCTGCTGTTTACTCCGTGGGTAGTCGGGGCGATAGCCTTACTGGCAGAGTTACTCCAGATGGGGATCATCCTCCTGATCGCGCGTCCCTTCTGGGAGGCCGAGGAGTTGGTGGAGCATATCGCCTTGCCGATGATGATCACCAACAGCATCGGTGCGGCGATGTTTATGCGCATCCTGTTGGATCGACGGGCGATCGTCGACAAGTACTCTTCCGCCTTCTCCGCCAAGGCGTTGCAGATCGCCGCGCGGGCCGACGGAATATTGCGCCGGGGTTTCGATCGTCAGAATAGCATGAAGGTGGCGCGTATCCTGTATGAGGAGTTAGGCGTCGGGGCGGTGGCGCTGACCGATCGCCAGCATCTGCTGGCTTTTATCGGCATCGGGGATGATCATCATCTGGTGGGCTCGCCGATCACCTCGCACCATACCCTACGCGCCATCGAACACAATCAGGTGGTGTATGCCGATGGTAATGAGGTGCCTTATCAGTGTTCGATCACTCCGCACTGTAAGCTAGGGTCGTCGCTGGTGATCCCATTACGCGGTGAGGATAATCGCGTGATGGGCACCATTAAGCTATACGAGGCGAAGAATAACCTGTTTTCCAGCATCAATCGCACCCTCGGCGAGGGGATCGGCCATCTGCTGTCGGCGCAGATCTTGGCGGGCAAGTATGAACAGCAGAAGCAACTGCTGGCCCAATCCCAGATTAAACTGTTGCATGCCCAAGTAAATCCCCATTTCCTGTTCAATGCCTTAAATACCTTATCGGCGGTGATCCGTCGCGACCCGGATCATGCGCGCCGCCTGGTGCTGTCGCTGTCGACCTTCTTTCGTAAGAATTTGAAGCGCAATGGTGATGAGGTGACGTTGGCGGATGAGTTGGAGCATGTGGATGCCTATCTGGCGATCGAGAAGGCGCGTTTCGCCGAGAATCTGACGGTGGCGGTGAGTGTCGATGAGGCGCTGCTGGCGACCCGGCTGCCGGCGTTCTCCCTGCAACCGATCGTCGAGAATGCCATTAAGCATGGCACCGCTCAGCTGTTCGGCGTGGGGCGGGTTCGGCTACACTGCTGGCGTGAGGAGGAGCGGGTCTGCATCAGCGTGGAGGATAACGCCGGCCTGTACCACCCGCAGCCGGGCGGTGATGGCTTAGGCATGAATCTGGTCGATCGGCGTATCAAGGCGCGTTACGGTGAGCAGTTCGGCGTGCAGGTCCGCTGCGAGCCTGAGCGCTCGACACAGGTGGTGGTGCGCGTCCCCTGGGTCACGGCATCGGATAAGCCAGCGGCGCTGCCGCGCACGCTGGCCGAAGATCCGCGGGACTAGAGCAGCAGGCGCAGCATACGGCGTAGTGGCTCGGCGGCCCCCCACAGCAGTTGGTCGCCGACGGTAAAGGCGGAGAGATATTGCGGTCCCATGTTCAACTTGCGCAGGCGGCCGACGGGGGTGGCGAGGGTGCCCGTGACGGCGGCAGGGGTTAGCTCCCGCATGGTGAGTTCGCGGTCGTTGGGAACCACTTTGACCCACTCGTTGTGGCGGGCCAGTAGTTGCTCCACCTCGGGCAGGGCGATGTCCTGTTTCAATTTGATGGTGAAGGCTTGGCTATGACAACGCAGGGCGCCGACGCGTACACACAGGCCATCGATGGGGATCGCTTGCGATGTGGCCAGGATCTTGTTGGTCTCCGCCTGGCCTTTCCACTCTTCACGGCTCTGGCCGTTATCCAGCGCCTTGTCGATCCACGGGATCAGGCTGCCGGCGAGCGGTACGCCGAAGTTATCCGTCGGCAAGGTGCCGCTACGCATCATCTCGGTGACGTGACGCTCGATGTCCAGGATGGCGCTCGCCGGATCTTCCAGAGCCGGTGCGACACGGCCATGCAGCATCCCCATCTGAGTTAACAGTTCACGCATATGGCGGGCACCGCCGCCGGAGGCCGCCTGATAGGTGGCGACGGAGACCCACTCCACCAGATCGGCGGCGAACAGGCCGCCGAGGGACATCAGCATCAGGCTGACGGTACAGTTACCGCCCACGAAGGTCTTCACGCCGCGCTCTAGCCCACGATCGATCACCGCCCGGTTAACCGGATCGAGGATGATGATGGCGTCCTGTTGCATGCGCAGTGCCGAGGCGGCATCGATCCAATACCCTTGCCAACCGGCGGCGCGCAGTTGCGGATAGATCGCGTTGGTATAGTCACCGCCCTGGCAGGTAATAATGATATCCATCGCCTTGAGGGCATCGATATCGCTGGCATCCTGCAATGTGCCGCGATGGCCAGCGATAGTCGGCGCGGGTTGGCCATGCTGCGAAGTGGAGAAAAAGAGCGGGCGGATGGCGTCGAAGTCGCGCTCTTCGCTCATGCGTTGCATAAGCACCGAGCCAACCATGCCGCGCCAGCCGATAAAACCAACGTTTTTCATATGCAGTCCTGCCTTGGAAGGTGAGTGGGTTAGGGCGGCCGTCGCGTGCCGACGTGACGCGCAACGGTGTGATAATGCTCAAACTTACAAAATGTACCGCGATGCGCAAGTGAATTTATTCGATGTCGCGCGGCGGATCGTTGGCCGTAGCTAATGAGGGTGCCGCAATGTACGGCATAGGCCGATGCTCCCCGCGGTCCATTTTTTATGCCACAATAGCCCTCCGATGGCATGGCGTAGTGGCTGGCCCTTCCTCTTGTGCGATAGATGACAATGACCTCGATCTCCTCCATAAGTCACGGCTGGCTGACGCGTGAGCGTGGCTTTGCCGCCTTTTCCACCGGCCCATTGCTGGATTTTTGGCAACGGCGTCAGGAGGCGGAGTTTATCGGCGTCGATGGCGTGCCGATCCGCTATGTGGTGTTGCGCGCGGCGCAGCATACTCGCGCCATCCTGGTGGTGCCGGGCCGGATAGAGAGCTATATGAAGTATCCTGAGCTGGCCTACGATCTGTTTCTCAGTGGCTACGATGTGGTGATCATCGACCATCGCGGGCAGGGCACCTCTGGACGCCTCTTGGCCGATCGTCATCGTGGTCACGTCGAGCGTTTCACCGACTACGTGGACGATCTTCAACAGTTGTGGCAACGAGAGCTACTGGCTCATCCTTATCGCCAGCGCTTCCTGTTGGCCCATTCGATGGGGGGGGCGATCAGTGCGCTGTTTCTGGCGCGTCGTCCGCGTGGGCTGACCGCCGCCGCCCTCTGCGCCCCAATGACCGGTATTCGCTTGCCGTTGCCGCGTTGGCTGGCACGCCCCATCTTGGCCTGGGCTGGCCGCCGTGAGGTACGACGCACCCGTTACGCGTTAGGCACTGGCTACTGGCGCCCGTTGCCGTTTATGGTCAATGAGTTGACGCACAGTCGCGTGCGCTACCGTCGTTTTTTACGCTACTATTCTGATTATCCCCAGCTCCAGGTGGGCGGGCCGACCTATCATTGGGTCGCCGAGAGCCTCGCCGCCGCCGAGCTGGCCATTGCCAACGCCTCACAGATTACGGTTCCGTTGCTTCTGCTCCAGGCCGCCGAGGATCGGGTGGTGGACAATGCTTCACATCTGCGTTTTTGTCAGGCACTCACCGCCGCCGGCAACGCCCCTTGGGGCGGAGCGCCGTTGGTCATTACAGGTGCACGCCATGAGATCCTGTTTGAACGGGACAGCCAGCGTGCCGCCGCGTTAACTGCCATCATGCGGTTTTTCGCGCAATTTACCGAATCATCGGCACCTACTGCCGCCAACTCCTCTTGAGGTTAGAGTTTATTCTATGTATCAGATTGTAGCTTCGGACATGGACGGTACCCTGCTGTCGCCCGCTCATACCCTGACCCCGTTCGCCCGCGATACCCTGCGTCTGTTGACCCAACAGGGGGTGAACTTCGTGTTCGCCACTGGCCGCCATCACATCGATATCGCACAGGTACGTGATAGCTTAGGGATTAAAGCCTTCATGATCACCTCGAACGGCGCTCGGGTGCATGACCCGCTCGGCGAGCTGATCTTCAGCCATAACGTCGATCCGGATATTGCCCACGATCTCTTCACGATCGTGCACGATGATCCGGCGATCCTTACCAATGTCTACCGTAACGACGACTGGTTTATGAATCGTGAAGATCCCTCGCAGCGTGAGTTCTTCCAGGAGTCGGTGTTCCATTACCACGTCTTCGAGCCGGCGATGCTGCCGACGGATGGCATCTGCAAGGTCTATTACACCTGCGCCGACCATGAGCGGCTGTTGCCACTCGAGGCGGCGATCAACGCGCGCTGGGGCGATCGGGTCAATGTCAGCTTCTCGCTGCCCACTTGTTTGGAGGTGATGGCCGGTGGGGTATCGAAGGGACATGCGTTGGAGTATGTGGCGCGTCGCCTGGGTTATACGCTGCGCGATTGCATCGCCTTTGGCGATGGTATGAATGACCTGGAGATGCTCGAGATGGCTGGCAAGGGGTGCATCATGGCCGATGCCCATCAGCGCCTGAAAGATCTCCTTGCGCAGTGCGAGGTGATCGGCAGTAACGCCGATGATGCGGTGCCGCACTATCTGCGTCAGATGTACTTACATCAGGCCTGATGCTCTCAGGAGGGGCGTGACACGCTGGTCACGCCCGAGCTCCGGGGCGTCCCACCGTTTGGCGGGACGGCGTCCCCGTTACTCTGCCGGGAACAGGAACGGGTTGAGGCTGCTGCGCGCGAAGCCCGCTTCCTCCATCTTGGCATCCAGCAATAGGGTGGCGAGATCGTCGGCGACGGCGTCGAGTTCGGCTTCCTTCTCCTGATACAGGATCTTCAGGTAGCTGCCGCAGTCGCCGCAGCTCTCGGCTTTCACCGCCGCCTGCTCGCTCTCCAGCGACCAATAGCTCAGATCGCGGCTCTCCTCGCAGTTACTGCACTTCACGCGCACCATATGCCATTCGCTTTCGCACAAACCACAGTGCAGGTAGCGCAGACCGTTGCTGCCGCCGATATGGACCACGCTACTCACCGGCATGCTACCGCACACCGGGCAGAAGTGGCGTTGCTCGCCGTAGTCGGCTTGCGCTCGCCCCGGTAGCTGGCTCGCCATCTGCGCCCAGTAGAGGGAGAGCGCCGCCCACAGGAACAGGGCGCGATCGCTGCCGACAGTGGCATAGTCACCCGCTAGCAGGGCGCTGGCCAGGGCTTCGCGCTCGCCAGCGGCACACTTCTCCAACCCTTCGAGAACCGGCAAGATATGTGCGGCTGCGTTGGGGCGGAGTTCGGCGATGATGGCTAACAGCAGGCGTTGCCAGTGCGGGGTACGGGCAAAGGTCTTGATGTCGAGCGGTGGCGTACCACAGGAGGCCGCGTTGGCGATGACCGGCGCGAGATCGAGCGTTAGCGGGTGGTCGAAGAGTGCCTGTTGCTGGGCATCGGCCAATTCGGCGGCGAAGCGCAGGTAGTCACCGAGCGGATTCTCTTCGGCCAGGGTGCGCAGACGTGCCGCGCGTCGGCTGTAGAGATGCTGGAGGTGAGGCAGCAGCAGAGGAGGAATCGGACCCAAGGCGCTGGTACGGTGTTCGTTACCGAGCTGCTCTTGCGGAAGAATACGGATGCTCATAGCGTTTCATCTAATCGATAAGAGAGAAGTTATTGTGCCTGCCGCCCCAGGTGGGACGGCAGGTACGCATGCGGCGTTGAGGCACCGCCTTAGCGAGGCGCTTTCTTGGTACGCGCCTCCTGTTCTTCCACCTCTTGCAGCCAGCGTGGATGATGCTTTCTGGCCCAGCGGCGACTGACCTTACCTTCGATCATGCCCTTGATCGAGCCTTTCACCCAGAACGCCATGTAGATATGAACCAGGATGGCTTGGATCAGCACGATGGCGGCGATGGCGTGCAGCAATAGGGCATAACGCACCAGGGGGATCGGGAAAAGGTCCGCGAAGTAGGGGCGCCAGATGATGATACCGGTGACCAATAGCACCAGAATCAAGCTCATGATGCTCCAGAACATCGCCTTCTGTCCCGGGTTGTACTTACCGACACGTGCCACGAGGTGTTCGTTACCTTTCAGCACCTCGATGATTCCCTTAAACCAGGGAATGTCTTGGCGGCTGAACAGGTTATATTTCACGAAGCGGAAAAACATCACCAGCAGGGTAACAAAGATCAATACGCCGAAGAAGGGGTGCAGGATACGCCCCATCTGCGGTGTGCCAAAGGTCTCTGTTAACCACTGGAGCGTCGGAAAGAACAACGCGATCCCGGACAGCGCAACCAGGAAGAAGGAGATCACCACCGTCCAGTGGCAGGCCCGATCGATAAATCGGGTGCGCAGGATGAGGTTATTTTTGCTCATGGCTATCCTCCTTCTTTGCGTGCGGCTGATCGGCGTCGCGCGGCGGCGTCGTGCCGACGTCTGAGTGCCCCTGATCGTCATCGTCCTCCTCTTCCGTGTTGGGGCCGACGGCGATGTAGTGGTAGATCAGGCCGATAAAGGTCGCGATAAATCCGGCAAAGGCGACCGGCTTGAGCACATCCTTCCACAGGGTGATTGGCGTCGCGATCTGCGGATCCTTCGGCAGGTTGTGATACAACTCGGGCCGATCGGCATGATGCAACACATACATCACATGGGTGCCGCCAACCCCGGGCGGATCGTACAGACCGGCATTGGCGAAACCACGGCCCTGTAGTTCGCTAACGCGCTCGGCGGCCAGGGTTTTCATCGCCTCTTTGGTGCCAAAGTGAATGGCGCCCGTCGGGCAGGTCTTGACGCAAGCCGGTTCCTGACCGACGGCGACGCGGTCGACGCACAGGGTACATTTATATACCCGCTTATCTTCCGGATTCATCCGCGGCACGTTGAACGGACAACCGGCGATGCAGTAGCCGCAGCCGATGCAGTGCTCCGATTGGAAGTCGACGATGCCGTTGGCGTACTGGATGATCGCCCCCGCCGAGGGACAGGCTTTCAGGCAGCCGGGATCGGCGCAGTGCATGCAGCCATCTTTGCGGATCAGCCACTCCAGTTTGCCGTTCTCCTCCACTTCGGAGAAGCGCATCACCGTCCAGGACTTGGCCGTCAAATCGGCGGGGTTGTCATATACCCCGACGCAGTGACCGACTTCATCACGGATATCGTTCCATTCCGAACAGCCCACCTGGCAGGCTTTACAGCCGACACAGGTGGTGACGTCGATCAGCTTGGCGACCTCTTCCTGGTGATTGCGCCCATTAGGCGGCGGCGTTAGGGAGTTGGTGGCCGAACGCCTGATAATGTCTTGAGATTGCATTGACAAGGTTAGCCTCCGTTACACCTTTTCCACGTTAACCAGGAACGCCTTGTACTCCGGCGTCTGCGTATTGGCGTCACCGACGAATGGCGTCAGTGTGTTGGCCAAGAAACCGGGACGCGCTACGCCCAGGTAACCCCAGTGGATCGGGATGCCGATGGTATCGACCTCCTTGCCGTTGACCTTCAGGGTGCGTAGGCGTTTGGTTACCACCGCCTTCGCCTTGATATAGCCACGGTTAGAGCTGACCTTAACCGTATCGCCATGGGCGATACCCTTGCTGTTGGCCAGGCGCTCACCGATCTCCACGAACTGTTCCGGTTGGATGATCGCGTTCAGCAGCGCGTGTTTAGTCCAGTAGTGGAAGTGCTCGGTCAGGCGATAGGTCGTACCGACATAGGGGAACTGTTCCGCCTTGCCCATCTGCGCCAGATCGTCCTTGAAGACACGTGCCGCCGGGTTGGAGACCACGTTCGGGTGCAGCGGGTTGGTTCCCAGCGGCGTTTCGAACGGCTCATAGTGTTCTGGGAACGGCCCCTCGGCCATCTTATCGATGGCGAACAGACGCCCCATCCCCTCCGGCTGCATGATGAATGGCCCGACGCCGCTGTTGGGCGGTGCATTGCTGTAGTCGGCGATATCGATACCGACCCACTTGGCGCCATCCCAGTGCAGCAGTTCACGCTTGGGATCCCAGGGTTTCCCTGCCGGATCGGCCGAGGCGCGGTTGTACAGGATGCGACGGTTAAGCGGCCACGCCCAGGCCCAGCCCAGGGTGTTACCCAGACCGGAGGGATCGCTGTTGTCACGACGCGCCATCTGGTTACCCGCTTCGGTCCAGCTACCGGCGAAGATCCAGCAGCCGCTGGCGGTACTGCCATCGTCACGCAACTGGGCGAACGAGCTGAGCTGTTGCCCCTTCTTGACGATCACCGCACCACTGGTCGGATCGACCAGATCGGCCAGGGCGCGTCCGTTATTCTCGCGTGCGACCTCTTCCGGATGAGGGTTGTCCGGCGTCAGGTAGTCCCAAGACATGTTCAGCACCGCCTCCGGCAGCGCGCCCCCCTCTTTCGCATACATCTCGCGCAGACGCAGGAAGATGCCGGAGAGGATCGCACCGTCATTGAGGGCGATCCCCGGGGCATCGGCGCCTTTCCAGTGCCACTGTAACCAGCGGCCCGAGTTGACGATAGAACCCTCCTCCTCGGCGAAGCAGGTCGATGGCAGGCGGAACACCTCGGTCTGAATGGTGGACGGATCGACCGCATTCAGCTCACCGTGATTCTGCCAGAAGCTGGCGGTCTCGGTGTTCAGCGGATCGATAGTTACCAAGAATTTCAGCTTGGAGAGACAGTCGATTACCTTGTTTTTATTCGGGAAGGAAGCGACCGGGTTAAAGCCTTGGCAGATATAGCCGTTGACCTTACCTTGCGACATCATCTCGAAATACTGTAGGACGTCATAGCCCTTGTCCCACTTCGGCAACCAGTCGAAGCCCCAGTTATTCTGTGCCTGTGCCTTATCGCCATAGAAGGCCTTCATCAGGCTGACGAAGAACTTGGGCGTATTGCCCCAGTAGTTGACCTGACCGGGCAGGGTTGGCTTCGGCGTGGTGGCCGCCAGGTAGCTGGCGAGATCCGGTTGTTTCTCCGACGGCAGGCTGAGGTAACCCGGCAGGCTGGTGGAGAGAAGCCCCAGGTCGGTTAACCCTTGAATGTTAGAGTGACCGCGCAGGGCGTTGACGCCACCGCCTGCCATCCCCATGTTGCCCAGCAGCAGCTGGATCATCGCCATGGTGCGGATGTTTTGTGCGCCGACCGTATGTTGGGTCCAGCCCAAGGCATACAGGAAGGAGGTGGTCTTATCCGGTGCGCTGGTCTCGGCGATATATTCACATACCTGGAGGAAGTCGGCGCGCGGGGTGCCACAGAGGTTCTCGACCACTTCCGGCGTGTAACGCGCGACATGTTGACGCAACAGGTTCCATACGCAACGGGGATCCTGCAGGGTATCGTCACGCTTGGCGAAGCCCTGTTCGTCAAACTGGTAGTTCCAGCTACTCTTGTCGTAACGGCGCTTCTCGGCGTCGTAGCCGCTGAACAGACCCTCCTCGAAGCTGAAGTCCTCACGCACTAACAGACTGGCGTTGGTGTAGTTCTTCACATACTCGGCATTGATCTTGTTGTTATCGATCAGATAGCGCAGGACCCCGGACAGGAAGACGATATCGGTACCCGAGCGGATCGGCGTATAGAAATCGGCCACGGAGGCGGTACGGGTAAAGCGCGGATCGATGACGATCAACTTGGCGTTGTTATGGATCTTGGCTTCCATCGCCCAGCGGAAGCCGACCGGGTGCGCTTCGGCAGCATTACCGCCCATCACCACGATCAGATTGGCGTTCTTGATGTCGACCCAGTGGTTGGTCATGGCACCGCGACCAAATGTTGGAGCAAGACTTGCTACCGTTGGTCCGTGTCAGACACGCGCTTGGTTATCGACTGCCAGCATCCCCAGTGAACGGCTGAATTTCTGCGTCAGGTAGCCGGTTTCGTTGCTGGAGGCCGAGGCGCACAGCATCCCGGTACTCAGCCAGCGGTTGACGGTGACGCCCTGCTCGTTGGTGGCGATAAAGTTGGCGTCGCGGTCTTGCTTGATCAGGCGAGCGATGCGGGTGAAGGCCTCATCCCAACTGATGCGCTGCCAGGCGTTGGAGCCCGGGGCGCGATATTCCGGGTACTGAAGACGGGATTCGCTGTGAATGAAGTCGATAAGGCCGGCGCCCTTCGGGCACAGCGCGCCACGGTTAACAGGATGATCCGGATCCCCCTCGATATGGAAGATGTTCTCTTTGGCGTTTTTGGCGCCATCACCTAGGCTGTACATCAACAGCCCACAACCAACGGAACAGTATGTACAGGTGTTACGGGTCTCTTTAGCGCGCAGTAGTTTGTACTGCCGGGTCTGCGCTAAAGCCAGTGATGGGGCGAACCCCAACACCGCAGCCGTTGTTCCTGCCATACCGCCAGCGCAGATCCTGAAGAATTGTCTTCTGCTGACTTGCATGGATTGCTCCTCAAATAACCACATTGTTTATCGAAAGGCGCCGACATGCCCGCTGCCGCCGGTGCGTTTCCTTTTCATTGTTTGTTATTGCGTATCGCTTTTTTGGGTATGATTTCCCTATGTGTACTTTACCATGGAAGTATATTGAATGTTACGAATAGGTTTTAAATAAGAGTATGTTTTGCTGGCGAATAGCCTGTTGTTTCCGGTTTTTTTACATTTTTGCTATGTAATTCAAATTATTGAAGCCATTGTCTCGTTACATGCTAAGCATGGTAATTAATGTAGTTAAAATTGATCGCGCTTGATTTATTATCTGGCGATCGATGGTGGCGTTTCCCCGTTTTGATCAAATTGGTGGATGTGAATCGTGAATAAGCGCGTAGATCCGGCGTCACATAACGTGTGTGGCGCCACGACGCATCAGGTCTGGTCGCGTACCGACCTGACGCAGGCACACCCCGACTGGGTAGCGAATGAAGTCCCCGTCGCCTTGGTGTATAACGGGATTTCCCATGTGGTGATGATGGCCTCGCCGAAGGATCTGGAGGCGTTTGCTCTCGGTTTTTCCCTCTCTGAGGGGATCATTCGTACGCCGCAGGATATCTATGGTATTGAGGTGCAGACGGCCTGCCAGGGACTCGAGGTGCAGATCGAACTGTCGAGCCGTTGCTTCATGGCATTGAAGGCGCGTCGGCGTTCATTGGCCGGGCGTACCGGCTGTGGGGTCTGTGGCGTTGAACAGATCGGCGATGCGTTGCGTCCTCTGGCGCCGTTACCCTTCCAGCAACGCTTCGATCTGGCCGTATTGGATCGGGCTTTGGCACAGTTACGCGATGTGCAGACGATCGGCAACCTGACCGGTTGCACCCATGCCGCCGCCTGGCTGGATGAACAGGGTACCCTATTAGGTGGCTGTGAGGATGTCGGGCGCCACGTGGCGCTGGATAAACTGCTGGGGCGGCGTGCCCATCAACCGACCTGGCAGGCGGGGGCATTACTGGTTTCGAGCCGCGCCAGTTATGAGATGGTACAGAAGGCGGCGATGTGTGGCGTCGAAATCCTATTTGCCGTCTCCGCCGCGACCACGTTAGCCATCGAGGTGGCGGAGCGCTGCAACCTGACGCTGGTTGGTTTTTGCCGCCCCGGTAAGGGGACCATCTTTACGCATCCACAACGGCTGTATGGTGCCTGAGGCGTGCTCGTGATCGCGACCGGCTAAACAATCTATCTGGTTTCTCGTTACACAGGAGTTGGTGTCATGCACTATCCCGAAGTCTATATTGGCCGCTGTGCCCCATTTGTCGGCGGAAAGAACAGTGCTATCGCCAAACGTCAGATGGCGGATGCGCTGGTATTGCAGCGTTTGGGGTTGGCTGGCGATGAACAGGCGGAGCTACGCGTGCATGGCGGTGCCGATCGGGCATTGTGTCACTATCCACGTGAGCACTATGCCTACTGGCGTCAATGCTATCCGCAGCAGGCGGAGCGCTTCGAGGCGGCGTTATTCGGTGAGAATCTTTCTACCCTGGGATTGGATGAGTCGTCGGTCTTTATCGGCGATATTTACCGTTGGGGAGAGGCGTTGATCCAGGTGACTCAGCCCCGCTCGCCCTGCTATAAGCTGAATCAGCTGTTGGCTACCGAAGATTTCGCCTACCAGATGCAGCAGAGCGGTCGTTGCGGTTGGCTATACCGAGTGCTGTCGGAGGGGCGCGTCGGTGAGCGTCATCCATTGGAGCTGGTGACGCGTAATAGTGAGATCAGCGTGGCGGAGTGTATCGCCATCGTCCTGCATATGCCGTTTGATCAGGCGGAATATCGTCGTTTGTTGGCTTGCGCCGGATTAGCGGCCAGTTGGACCAAGACGTTACAAAATCGCCTATTACAGGGGCGCATCGAGTCGATGAATCGGCGTTTGTACGGTCGGGAATAATCGCGACCGGCCCGTGCGCGACGGGCCGGTAGCATGATCACAGATACAGTGAGCGGACGATCAGGAAAAGACCGACGAAGTAGCCGAAGGCGATGATGGCGCCGGCGGCGCGGAATTGGACGCGGAAGCGATCGATCAGCCAGATGCTATTGGCTAACAGCAGCAGCCAGGCGCCGAGCAACAGGGAGAAGCCCTGATCGTCGCCGCGAGCGAAGTATTGCGCCCCCGCCACCCAGACCATCACCAACATCATCGCCACATAGGTCACGACCGGCCAACGCAGCGTATCCAATCTCCCCCAGATGATGGCCAGGAGCACCACACCGATAGCCAGCAGGATCAGCAGCGGGGGCCAGTACAGGGCCATGGTCATACCGCTGGCGAAGCCGATGGTATACAGCAACTGGCTGAGGAATAGGGCGCCGATGGCATAGAGCATCCGCTCGCGCGGCAGTAGCAGCAAGGCATCGGCGATCAATGTCGCCAGCAAGCCGCACAAGATAAAGTAACCGCTCGGGCCGAGCTGCGGGGCATTCCAGCCCAGCAACAGCAGTAACAACAGCGTTAACGGCTTAAATAGCCAGCGTTGCCAGCTCGGGCCTCGGTAACTGGCATCGACATATAGCCAGCCGGAAAAAAGAACCGCCAGAAATGCCCAACTCATGCGTCCTCCTAACATTGGGTGGGGGATCAGCGCCGCGCGCCAGGGATATCCATCGTTTGAGTGTAGGGGAAGGCGCGTCGGGCGACAATGGCTTCCCGTGCCCGGTGTCCAGGCGCGGTCGGCTATGTTAGGCTGTGTCCGCAAACAGTGATGTGCATTGGCTGACCGCGTCGGTGGTACGTCTCCGGCACCCAAGCAGGACGTACCCGCACCGGTGAGCAGCGCACGTGAGAGGAAACATTTACGGGAGAGTCGACCTAGCACCATGTCCAGTCAGCCGCTATACCGCATCCAGTTTATGAATAACGGCAAAAACTATCAGCTGTATGTGCGGGAGATCGTACAGAGTAATCTGTTCGGTTTCATCGAGATCGCCGATTTTATCTTCGGTAGCCAGGCCACCTTATTGGTGGACCCAAGCGAGGAGAGACTGAAGAATGAATTCGCCGGTGTCACGCGTAGCTATATTCCGATCCAGGCGGTGATCCGCATCGATGCAGTCACCGAGCGAGGAAGCGCGAGCATCTCTGATCTGGGAGACAACGTGGCGGCCTTCCCTCTGTTTAGTGGGAAGAAACCCGGATGAGTCGGCCGCCGTTGTTCTTCATCATCGTGGTGGTGGTGATTGCCCTGCTGGCGGCTCAGCGTTTTGTTCAGCAGCGCCGCCAGAGCGCGGCCGATGCGGCGGCGATACAGCATAGTTTGCGAGCGACGCTGACGGAGAAGCAGGCCTTGCCTTCGCCATTGCGTTCGCGTCAACGGGAAGAGATCGTTGCCGAAACGCAGCGTTATCGCGTGCAATTCAGTGCTGTGGACGGTCGCGCACTGCGTTTTACCCTACCCGAGCAGGCGTGCGCCGAGTTAGTCCCAGGCATGCAGGGTATTCTGCGGGTGCAGGGTAGCCGTTTTATCAGCTTTACCCCCGACGCCGCCTGAGCGGCGTCCGTGATTAGGGCTTGTTGCGGGGCTGCCTCTTCTGCCAGGCGAGTAGCTCGAATACGCCGAACAGGAAGATGCGCAGCTCCTGCCAGAATCCCAGCTTACGGTTATCGGCTGGCAGGGTGCTCTTCAGCAGGGTGACCTGTAGGCCGTGCATTAACACGGTGAAAACCATCGCGACGTTGACGAAAATATTCAGTGGGCGCGGGAAGGCATGCAACAGGTTCGCCAACATAAACCCCCATACGCCCAGCATCAGCAAGCGACCCAGATTAATCCACATCATCTATTATCTCCTGGTGCGCGGCATCGTTTTGGCGATGATACAGGCGGTAGGCGACCTGACCGGCGTGTTTCTCGCGTTGTAAGCTCCAACTCGCTGGCAATACCAGTGCAGGCCCTTCGGCTTCGCATTCGACATAGATCCAGGCGTCGTCGGCTAGCCACCCCTGACTTTCCAACAGGAACAGGGTGTCGTTCAAGAGCCCTTTGCGGAAGGGCGGATCGAGAAATACCACCTGATAGGGTTCACCTGGCTGAGCTAAGAAGCGTAACGCATCGGTATGAACGACGCTGATCTGTGAACAGTTAAGCAGAGCCGCGTTTTTACGCAGACCGGCTGCGACGTGACGATCGGCCTCTAGCAGCGTGGCGTGCGCGGCATAGCGAGAGATGGCCTCGAATCCCAGGGCACCGCTTCCGGCGAAGACGTCCAGGCAGCGACTATCGGGCAGGATCGGTGCCAACCAGTTGAACAGGGTTTCGCGTACCCGGTCGGTGGTCGGGCGTAATCCTGGGCTATCGGGCACTGGCAGCTTGCGGCCGCGCCACTGCCCGGCGATGATGCGGATCTGTCCGCTGGGTTGTGCGTGAGGTTTTTTTGCCATCTATTCTGTTAATGTTGTTGAGGAAATCGGAGACAGGGGAATACGTTACCCTGTGGCCAGTTTGCGCGCCGCTGGGGACGGGACAATCTGGCGGATGATTGCGGGAGCGCTCTGCTCCGGCTCCGGCAATACAGATGATTGCGCGACACAGCCTAATCCTTTATTGATTGAAATGCCACCCGAAACCCGGTGACATCCATGTTGTGTACAGCGGTTAAGTGATAAACTCATCGGTTGGTATTTTGTAAATTGAATTTGTGTCTCTCGCCGCGCGGCGTTGTCCGCGCCAGCCCATGGTGGGAGTCCGCTTATAGCCAAGATTTGAGGCGGGAGTAGAGTCGTAAGATGGCAAAAGATAAGAAACGTGGATTTTTCTCTTGGCTGGGATTTGGCCGTCAACAGGAGCCAGAGGCGCAGTCGGAAGAGCAGGCCACGCCAACGCCAGTCGTTGAGCCGGAGGCCGAGCGACGTGAGTCGGAGAGCAGCGCACAGTCAGCGTTGACCCCCAGCGAAACCTTACCGCTTGACACGGCGCCTACCGCGTCGATGCTCGCTGCAGAGCAGGCAGAGCAGGCAGAGCAGGCAGAGCAGGCAGAGCAGGCAGAGCAGGCAGAGCAGGCAGAGCAGGCAGAGCAGGCAGA
>NZ_JBIUCY010000049.1:0-2479 GCF_044540725.1 Edwardsiella sp. A.80236 | reverse complement strand
CACGCTTAAAAATAATAAAAGCAGACTTGACCTGATAGTTTGGCTGTGAGCAATTATGTGCTTAGTGCATCTAACGCTTTTAGCAGGGGCGCGACGTCAGGAGCGTCCCTTGCCTAAACTTGTTAAGGCATTTGTGAACAAACGCCACCAGTATTTTGGTTTAGAACCAATGCATACTTCATACGAATACAGCCTATCTCGAATCAAGCAGGAACCATCCAAGATTGGCATAAAAGGTACATTCAACCTTTTCACTGCATCCCATTGGTGCACGTACTCGGTCTTGCAACTCGGACACTTTGGGTTTGCACCAGGAACAAACCTACCCCCGCAAGGGCAATCTGGAAGAGTTGCTGCTATTCGATCCAAGAGCTCTTGATTGATTTCATTTTCATACAGTAATGCATGGTCCTGCTCTCTATGGATTACATTCGAGCAAGTATCACAGAAAAAATGCGGGCAACTGTCGCTCATGCCGCTCGATTGCCAGGCAGGAGTTTCCTTCCCACACTTTGGGTTTGGGCATTTCATTCTTCCTATCCATGGTGCATTCGCTTCGTAATGTACGATTTTCATGTAGCCTTAACGCCTGGCACAGCGGATCGCAAACCTGGCGCGGCTTTTGGTACAAAAGGCGTGACAGGTTTGCGAATCCGTTGCTGCCACTTGTTAACCCTTTTGCCAGATTTGGTAACTATAATTTATGTTAGAGGCGAAGTCTTGGGTAAAAACTGGCCTAAAATTGCTGGGGATTTCAGGAAAGTAAACATCACCTTCCGGCTCGATGTCTATTGTAGATATATGTAGTGTATCTACTTGATCGATCAGGCTTTTGTATATCTCCCCACCACCTGAAACAATGACATGATCCGTTATTTTCTTTAGGTTGGTTAAAGCATCTTTAATTGATGGAAAGATCAATACGTTCTCATTGTCAGATGTAAAACTTGAACGTGTTACGACCGCATACTTTCGGTTGGGTAATGCTCCCATTGATTCAAAAGTCTTGCGTCCAACCAACAGCCATTGGTTATAGGTAATAGCTTTAAACAGGAGCTGTTCACCTTTGGCACTCCATGGAATATCAGGGCCATTCCCGATAACTCCATTCTTCGATATAGCTACCATTAGTGATAGTTTCACAATTCTTCCTCAGAGGTTAACGTTTGACATGAGGGGCGGCCAAGGGCGCCAGCCCTTGGACGTCCCCCTCGATGGAAGGGTTAGGCATCACTGCGTGTTCGCTCGAATGCCTGGCGTGTTTGAACCATGTACACGGCTGGACCATCTGGGGTGGTTACGGTACCTTGCCTCTCAAACCCCGCTTTCTCGTAGCATCGGATCGCTCGCAAGTTGCTCGGCGACGGGTCCGTTTGGATCTTGGTGACCTCGGGATCATTGAACAGCAACTCAACCAGAGCTCGAACCAGCTTGGTTCCCAAGCCTTTGCCCAGTTGTGATGCATTCGCCAGTGACTGGTCTATTCCGCGTACTCCTGGATCGGTTTCTTCTTCCCACCATCCGTCCCCGCTTCCAAGAGCAACGTACGACTGGGCATACCCAATCGGCTCTCCATTCAGCATTGCAATGTATGGAGTGACGGACTCTTGCGCTAAAACGCTTGGCAAGTACTGTTCCTGTACGTCAGCAAGTGTCGGGCGTGCTTCTTCTCCGCCCCACCACTCGACGATATGAGATCGATTTAGCCACTCATAGAGCATCGCAAGGTCATGCTCAGTCATGAGGCGCAGTGTGACGGAATCGTTGCTGTTGGTCACGATGCTGTACTTTGTGATGCCTAACGCCGCCATAAACGGCGACAGGGTGGCGCGCCTATTGCGCATAAAATGGCGAAGCCATGCGCAACAGGCGCGGAATCTCTGGCGTCCGGTTTGATGGCTTTGTTATGCAAAGGACTAGTCTTCAATGACGTGTAAACCACGGCGCTTTAAGTCCTCTAACGAATCCAACATTCCCCTTATTAATTCAACAGGATGCCCCTCCCAGTCTTCAACAACGCCAACAATTCTCAAGGGTTCGCAGGTTCTATAGGACTGTGTTGGATTACCGGGAAATTTTTTGTTCGTAAGATTCGGATCGTCTTCGAACGGTCCTGTTGGCTCAACTATGTATATGTAGCCGCGACCCTCGAGGCCAGACAGTGACATAGCAAGTTCAGCTCCCCAAACTGCTGGCTCCATCAAGGCTGAAAAGTAGATGTGCTTAAGAATACGACCGTCCTCGAAATGAGAGATGAACCCTGTGGTTAGCAAGTCACCAATCGCCAAATTGGCTTTGGTTCCATGATAGAACGGTCCTTGCACCTGCTTGTAATTATCATGAGAGATGGGAATCCAATCTTTTACCATTTTAAGACCCTTAATTGTTGGGATTTGGCTGCATAACTTTGTTTTAGGGCGACTGCCCTGCTGCGTAACATCGTTGCTGCTCCATAACATCAAACATCGACCCACGGCGT
>NZ_JBIUCY010000048.1:0-2517 GCF_044540725.1 Edwardsiella sp. A.80236 | reverse complement strand
CGATCGGACAGACTCGCCAAAGCTACGCAATGGCTCCCTAATCCGATCTTGCGGCGAGCGGTGAGAATTAACAGGGAAGGGTTATACACAGATTCTGTGGGAAAGCAGGCGCGCAAGCTGTGCAGCAAGCGCCAACAAGAGACGCAGGAACCCCGTTTTTCCATAGGCTCCGCCCCCCTGACGAGCTTCACAGAAATTCAGTAATTTCCGGTGCTCAAGTCAGAAGTGGCGAAACCCGACAGGACTATAAAGATCCCAGGCGTTTCCACCTGGTAGCTCCCTCGTGCGCTCTCCTGTTCCTACCTTGCGGTTTATCGGTGTCTATCCGCTGTTATGGCCGCGTATTCTCATACCACGCCTGACACTCGATTCCGTTTAGGTAGTTCGCTCCAAGCTGGACTGTTTGCACGAACCCCCCGTTCAGTCCGACCGCCGCGCGTTGCTGGGTAACTCGTCGCATGATTCCAACCCCAACACGCACAAAACATCGCCACTGGCGGCAGCCATTGGTAACTGGGTTCACGGAGCTTTTAAAGGAGTTCTTGAAGTGGACACCTGACTGCGGCTACACTGAAAGGACAGATTTGGTGACTGCGCTCCGTTTAAGCCAGTTACCACGGTTCAGAAGTTCCCCAACTTACTGAACCTTCGAAAAACCACCTAGCCGGGTGGTTTTTTCGTTTACAGAGCAAAGAGATTACGGCGAGAGCATTAGGATCTCAAGAAGAACCTTACAAAAATTTTCGTGTAAAATACAACCGATCATAAAAAGAACGTATCAAAACATTTTTTATGTTATGTAGAACTACAGTTATATTAATCAAGCATTATAAAATCTTTTTGTTAAAAAACAGAATAAACCATAACTATAAATAAAAAAACAACTAGCACAGGAGTAAATATGATTAGTTTTATTTTGTCGTCATGGAAATGGTTTATAAGCTCACTAACAGTAATTATTAACCTAAGTAAATACATACGAAATTATAGAGGAATAAAGAAATCAGACCCAAGAACATTCACTATAGCGACAAAAACAAAATACGGATCAACAACTTATACAACTGGAAGGGTTATAAAAATAAATCTATGGAAAGTGATTATTGAAGGGTATCAGGTGGAGGATATAATTAGTAATAATGGCATTTTCACGATAAAACTATATTCAATTCATGGAGTTTGTTATCACCAAGATACTCATTCTTATGTGGCAACAAAAAACAACATGACTAATCACACTTAATAGCAATTACTATTCTATGTATAGATCTACCACTTCCCCCATTATCATAAAATCAATAAAACTAGCATATTTACCATAACGTCCGCTCGGCGCACCGCCTCAGACGCGCTGAGCACGATTCTGAGGCGTTATCGGCAAAAGACGCAGCTTCGTACCCCCAAGACGGCCAAAATCGCGCAGGATGATTCTGGCGTCGTTGCATAGCCATTCACGACACTGCATGACGGCCAGACTCAGCGCCAATCGACCACCAACCCCCGATTTTTACCACCTCAGCGTTACCCGGTAACGGTGATCGGTGGCCGGAATTTTTTCGGGCGCCGATCATCGTTGGACAAGCGCCAGCGCGTCAGTAACGCCAAAAGTTTTGCATGCAAAAAAATCTGCCGGGTGTCGGGGCGCATCGCCCTGACCGGGGGTTTTGTGTGCCGCCAACTCTTGGCGGTGCTACAAAACATACCCTGTCCCTGGGTTGAGTGGTTTTGAGGTTCGTAGAACCGCATGGGGTTGGGTTGCAAAGGGGCACCCTTTGGCACGCCGATTGTGTAACGGGGATTTTCCCCGTGTATACATCGGTCTCGTGCCTGTAGTTCATAACATGTGTCTACAGACACACCTACCAAAATCAGGCGTTGAACCCCGTCACGCCTGCTGTGTACGGTCTGCAAACACCCCGTTTACAGGACGTTTTGCCATGACAACGAAAACCACCACCCTGAGCATCCGGATCAGCAGTGAAATGCGTCACGAACTGGAAGCCCTCGCCGAGAAGAACCGGCTATCGCTGAGCGACTTTGTGAAACGCACACTACGTGAAAATATGACCGGTCGGCGATTTGAGCAGGCGCAGAACGATCTCACCCGGCTGGAGTCCTCAGCACGAGACATCGACAGGCAGACAGCAAAACTGGCCAGCGCACACCGGGAGCTACTAGAGAAGACACAGAACAGGGGTGAAAAGATGCTGGAGATAATCGCCGCCGTACAACGGCAGACAGGGGATCTGAGCACTGCGATCGATGGCATCAGGAAGCGGGAGCGCTGGGAACGGTTTACCACGCTGCTGATCTGCGCCATGTTCCTGCTGATTTTCGGGTTTGTGGGAACCTACGCCGCTTACTGGTTACTGATCAGCTAATCACGGAAACACCGTGCGAACGCGCTAAAGCCCAACCATCAGGAGCTATTCCGCTTCCTCGATCGGACAGACTCGCCAAAGCTACGCAATGGCTCCCTAATCCGATCTTGCGGCGAGCGGTGAGAATTAACAGGGA
>NZ_JBIUCY010000047.1:0-2538 GCF_044540725.1 Edwardsiella sp. A.80236 | reverse complement strand
TGCCCTCTACTTGCTCTGCCTGCCGGCGCTGCGTCGCGGGCTTTGGAGCGGCGCAGGGCAACGAGCCGATCGCTGATCGTGGAAACGATAGGCCTATGCCATGCGGGTCAAGGCGACTTCCGGCAAGCTATACGCGCCCTAGGAGTGCGGTTGGAACGTTGGCCCAGCCAGATACTCCCGATCACGAGCAGGACGCCGATGATTTGAAGCGCACTCAGCGTCTGATCCAAGAACAACCATCCTAGCAACACGGCGGTCCCCGGGCTGAGAAAGCCCAGTAAGGAAACAACTGTAGGTTCGAGTCGCGAGATCCCCCGGAACCAAAGGAAGTAGGTTAAACCCGCTCCGATCAGGCCGAGCCACGCCAGGCCGAGAACATTGGTTCCTGTAGGCATCGGGATTGGCGGATCAAACACTAAAGCTACTGGAACGAGCAGAAGTCCTCCGGCCGCCAGTTGCCAGGCGGTAAAGGTGAGCAGAGGCACGGGAGGTTGCCACTTGCGGGTCAGCACGGTTCCGAACGCCATGGAAACCGCCCCCGCCAGGCCCGCTGCGACGCCGACAGGATCTAGCGCTGCGTTTGGTGTCAACACCAACAGCGCCACGCCCGCAGTTCCGCAAATAGCCCCCAGGACCGCCATCAATCGTATCGGGCTACCTAGCAGAGCGGCAGAGATGAACACGACCATCAGCGGCTGCACAGCGCCTACCGTCGCCGCGACCCCGCCCGGCAGGCGGTAGACCGAAATAAACAACAAGCTCCAGAATAGCGAAATATTAAGTGCGCCGAGGATGAAGATGCGCATCCACCAGATTCCCGTTGGAATCTGTCGGACGATCATCACGAGCAATAAACCCGCCGGCAACGCCCGCAGCATCGCGACCGTCATCGGTGAGAAGTTCGGCAGGTATTGGGTGGTGACAATGTAGGTGCTGCCCCAAATGGCAGGTGCTATCGCTGTGAACAATAAATCGGGCGTGCGTAATGACATGCGATTACAAGACCTCCGCTACGGCGATGGGTTTTTGAGAGTTGCAGGCGCCGCGATGACCGCACCCTGACTTGGACTGGCCCTGCCTCGCACCAATCCACCTGCGGCTATGGCCGCGATCATGCGAGGCCCGAAAATTACACGACCTGTACACGTCCGCCGAACCCGGAACGCAACAGAGCTTCGTGGGCATCCCGATCCGGGTCGTAGCAGCAGTCCTGGACCAAACGCACGTCGTAGTCCGCATCACTAGCCCAGGCGACGCTTGAAAGAACAACGCCGGTGGTGCTTATCCCGGCCATGACAAGCGTGCTTACGCCGCGCGTCCGAAGGTCGGCGTCGAGCGCCGTGCCATAAAAGACGCTGGCTCGCGGACATGCATAGAAAAGGTCGCCCCGTTCGATCGCAAGCCCTTCGACGGGCAGACCGGTGCGAAATCGTCCGCTCGGGAGATACGGTGAGATTTGGCGATTCGTCGCCGGCGGCGCATGTTCATACTCTTCGCCGAGCGAAAAGTTGGGGAACAGCACGGGCCGGCCGCGCAAGGCGTGCTGGCAGCCGTGCAGACCCTGCGTGAGATGAACGCCGACAACCTGCGCAAGGTGCCGGCCGATGCACCCACGGCCTTCATCAAGCCGCGCTGGAAGCCGCTGGTGATCACCCCGGAAGGCCTCGACCGGAAATTCTACGAAATCTGCGCCCTGTCCGAGCTGAAGAACGCCCTGCGCTCCGGCGACATCTGGGTCAAGGGCTCGCGGCAGTTCCGCGACTTCGACGACTACCTGCTGCCGGCCGAGAAGTTCGCCGCACTCAAGCGCGAGCAGGCCCTGCCCCTGGCGATCAACCCGAACAGCGACCAGTACCTGGAAGAGCGTTTGCAGCTGCTGGACGAGCAGTTGGCCACCGTCACCCGCCTGGCCAAGGACAACGAGCTGCCCGATGCCATCCTCACCGAGTCAGGGCTGAAAATCACCCCGCTGGATGCGGCGGTGCCGGATCGGGCGCAGGCGCTGATCGACCAAACCAGCCAGTTACTGCCGCGCATCAAGATCACCGAACTGCTGATGGACGTGGACGACTGGACGGGCTTCAGCCGCCACTTCACCCACTTGAAGGACGGGGCCGAGGCCAAAGACAGGACGTTGCTGCTGTCCGCAATCCTCGGTGATGCGATCAACCTCGGGCTGACCAAGATGGCCGAGTCGAGCCCCGGCCTGACCTACGCCAAGCTGTCCTGGCTGCAAGCCTGGCACATCCGCGACGAAACCTATTCGGCGGCCTTGGCCGAGCTGGTCAACCACCAGTATCGCCACGCCTTTGCCGCCCACTGGGGCGACGGCACGACCTCATCCTCCGATGGCCAGCGCTTCCGCGCGGGTGGCCGGGGCGAGAGCACCGGGCACGTCAACCCGAAGTACGGTAGCGAGCCGGGACGGCTGTTCTATACCCATATCTCCGACCAGTACGCGCCGTTCAGCACCCGCGTGGTGAATGTCGGCGTCCGCGATTCCACCTATGTGCTCGACGGCCTGCTGTACCACGAGTC
>NZ_JBIUCY010000046.1:0-2609 GCF_044540725.1 Edwardsiella sp. A.80236 | reverse complement strand
GTAAGCAGAGTTTTTGAAATGTAAGGCCTTTGAATAAGACAAAAGGCTGCCTCATCGCTAACTTTGCAACAGTGCCGTTTATTCTTCCTATACGTGCCGCGTTCCAGGCGGCGACTATGAGGGCTATGTCGATGCCCATGTGCGCCGGCTGGAGGCGCTACGCCGGGCCGGTATCGTCGAGCGGATCGACGCCGACCAATGGCGCATCCCCGATGATCTGGTCAGCCGTGCCGCCGCCCATGACGCCGGCCGAGACAGTCAGGCCAGCGTTCGCGTCCTTTCCCCGGTCGATCTGAACAAACAGATCGGATCGGACGGCGCGACCTGGCTGGACCGGCGGCTGATCCACGGCGAGACGGCCGACCTTGCGCCAACCGGCTTCGGGCAACAAGTCCGCGAAGCCATGGACCAGCGCCGCGAGCACCATATCGAACAGGGCGACGCCACCCGCAGCCGGGACAGCCGCGTCTTCTACCGGCGCAACCTTCTCGCCATCCTGCGGGAGCGCGAGGTAGCCGGCGTCGGATCGGATATGGCTTTGAGTAAGGGCCTGCCGTTCCGCGCCGCCACGGACGGCGAGAGCGTCAGCGGCAAGTTTACCGGAACCGTGCATCTATCGAGCGGCAAGTTCGCCGTGGTCGAGAAATCCCATGAGTTCACCCTTGTCCCGTGGCGGCCGATCATCGACCGCCAACTCGGCCGCGAGGTTATGGGCATCGTGCAGGGCGGGTCGGTGTCGTGGCAGTTAGGGCGGCAGAGGGGGCTGGAACGCTGAGTGCGCCCATGCCGCATTGCGAAGCAAAAGATAATCGGATAAAATGTAGCAATTCATATTCGTAAGCGTGGAGTAATCAGATGGGAAATTCCAAGTCAGCAGACAAGTAAGCCGCAACAACCAGTATTGTTGTTGCGGCGCTCTGTAAGGCTAGTCTCATCTGATTGCTGACGAGCAGACGTCGCCCGGTATTCCTTAATCGAGGGTTGATTCGTCATGACCACCACACGCCCCGCGTGGGCCTATACGCTGCCGGCAGCACTGCTGCTGATGGCTCCTTTCGACATCCTCGCTTCACTGGCGATGGATATTTATCTCCCTGTCGTTCCAGCGATGCCCGGCATCCTGAACACGACGCCCGCTATGATCCAACTCACGTTGAGCCTCTATATGGTGATGCTCGGCGTGGGCCAGGTGATTTTTGGTCCGCTCTCAGACAGAATCGGGCGACGGCCAATTCTACTTGCGGGCGCAACGGCTTTCGTCATTGCGTCTCTGGGAGCAGCTTGGTCTTCAACTGCACCGGCCTTTGTCGCTTTCCGTCTACTTCAAGCAGTGGGCGCGTCGGCCATGCTGGTGGCGACGTTCGCGACGGTTCGCGACGTTTATGCCAACCGTCCTGAGGGTGTCGTCATCTACGGCCTTTTCAGTTCGATTCTGGCGTTCGTGCCTGCGCTCGGCCCTATCGCCGGAGCATTGATCGGCGAGTTCTTGGGATGGCAGGCGATATTCATTACTTTGGCTATACTGGCGATGCTCGCACTCCTAAATGCGGGTTTCAGGTGGCACGAAACCCGCCCTCTGGATCAAGTCAAGACGCGCCGATCTGTCTTGCCGATCTTCGCGAGTCCGGCTTTTTGGGTTTACACTGTCGGCTTTAGCGCCGGTATGGGCACCTACTTCGTCTTCTTCTCGACGGCTACCCGTGTGCTCATAGGCCAAGCGGAATATTCCGAGATCGGATTCAGCTTTGCCTTCGCCACTGTCGCGCTTGTAATGATCGTGACAGCCCGTTTCGCGAAGTCCTTTGTCGCCAAATGGGGCATCGCAGGATGCGTGGCGCGTGGGATGGCGTTGCTTGTTTGCGGAGCGGTCCTGTTGGGGATCGGCGAACTTTACGGCTCGCCGTCATTCCTCACCTTCATCCTACCGATGTGGGTTGTCGCGGTCGGTATTGTCTTCACGGTGTCCGTTACCGCGAACGGCGCTTTGGCAGAGTTCGACGACATCGCGGGATCAGCGGTCGCGTTCTACTTCTGCGTTCAAAGCCTGATAGTCAGCATTGTCGGGACATTGGCGGTGGCACTTTTAAACGGTGACACAGCGTGGCCCGTGATCTGTTACGCCACGGCGATGGCGGTACTGGTTTCGTTGGGGCTGGTGCTCCTTCGGCTCCGTGGGGCTGCCACCGAGAAGTCGCCAGTCGTCTAACCGACGACTGGTAGCAGGCCCGCTCCGATGCGGCGCACTAACCATCGAAACCTCGTGAATGTCGGTATCCTGTCTGGCAGGATACCGCTCATTTCCCTTGTTCAGTTCATCGCCGTCGCCGAGCATCTGAATTTTCGGCATGCGGCCAAGGCACTTGGTATCAGCCAGTCGAGCGTCAGCGCGCGTGTGAAAGCGCTGGAGGATAACCTTGGTGTCCTGCTATTTGAGCGCCATGCGCGGGGCGTTCGGCTAACAGACGCAGGCAGGCACTTCATGGAGCGTGTCACGGCGGGTGTCGATCAACTCGATCACGCAGTGAAGACCGCGGAGTGACGGGCACTGGCTGGCAATGTCTAGCAACGGCAGGCATTTCGGCTGAGGGTAAAAGAACTTTCCGCTAAGC
>NZ_JBIUCY010000045.1:0-3011 GCF_044540725.1 Edwardsiella sp. A.80236 | reverse complement strand
ATTTGGTGGAGCTAAGCGGGATCGAACCGCTGACCTCTTGCATGCCATGCAAGCGCTCTCCCAGCTGAGCTATAGCCCCACGTAACCGTGACCCCTGACGCAGGCTATACGCCTACCGGGTAAATTTGGTGGAGCTAAGCGGGATCGAACCGCTGACCTCTTGCATGCCATGCAAGCGCTCTCCCAGCTGAGCTATAGCCCCACATTATGTGGTGTCCGCAAGCCTGTGCACTTCGCCACTCTCTCTGGAAAAAGAGTGGTGGAGCTAAGCGGGATCGAACCGCTGACCTCTTGCATGCCATGCAAGCGCTCTCCCAGCTGAGCTATAGCCCCGTGCACACCGCTTCATCGCGGGAACGGGGCGCATAATAGGGCAAGGCTACCGGCACTGTCAACGGCTAATTGCCTTTCCTGCGCCAAGCGCGGCAAAAGCCGCCAAGTCAGTCTATTTACTCAACAATTCAGCTCCTCAGCATGCAGTTTTTGCCTTTTTTTGCCCGGCGTAGCACTATGGTATTAGATAACTCACTAAGTGATTTCGTTAAAGCATATAGCTGATCACACTCCGCATAGGGACGGACGCATGAACAAGGAATGGTACTCGGCCAAAGAATTGGTGGGCGTCGGCAGCTTTCCCTCCACGCCTCAAGCCATTAATCAGCGCGCCAAGGCCGAGGGATGGCGCCGGCAACGGCGCAATGGCGTCCAGGGTAAGGCGCTGGAATACCATATCAGTAGCCTGCCGAAAGAGGTGGTAGAGGAGCTCATCGCGCGCGACGATCAAGCGCAGTACCTGCTCAACAGCACGCAACCGGAACAACTCTGGTATGCCATTCTGTTACAAATGAACGATGAGGAGCGCAAGAAAGCAACCTCGGTGATCTTGCGGATTGGCATTGACGAGTTCCTGCGCCGCTTAGGCGATTAGCCCTCCCCTCATCGGCCGTCTCTAACGTAAAAAAACCGGCCAATGGCCGGTTTTTTAGTTCGCAATACAACCCAACAAGGCTTACTGCTGCGCCTCACGCTCGGCGATAAAAGCCAGAGCCTGATCGATACGCGCCAGCGCACGCGCCTGGCCGATAGCATGGATGGTCACGTCCACGCTCGGCGACTGACCTTGGCCGGTCACCGCCACACGCAACGGCATCCCCACCTTACCCATACCGACTTCCAGCTCATCGGCAGTCGACTGAATGGCGTGATGGATCGCCTCGACCTGCCAGTCACTGATCGCCGCCAGCTTGCTACGCGCCAACTCCAGCGGTTGACGAGCGACCGGACGCAGATGCTTCTTCGCGGCGTCGGCATCGAACTCACGGAAATCTTCGTAGAAGTAGCGCGCCTGCTGCGCCATCTCTTTCAAGGTCTTACAACGCTCACCCAGCAGGGTGACGATCTCGGCCAACTGCGGCCCCTGCGTGGTGTCATAGCCCGCCTGCGCCACATGCCAGGCCAGATGCTGAGCGACCTGCTCCGGCGGCAGATGGTTAATGTAGTGATGGTTCAACCATTGCAACTTCTCGGTGTTGAAGGCGCTGGCCGACTTACTGATATCATCCAGGGTGAAGAACGCCGTCATATCATCGATGCTGAAGATCTCCTGATCGCCATGGGACCAACCCAGGCGCACCAGATAGTTAAGCAACGCCTCCGGCAGATAGCCATCGTCGCGATACTGCATGACCCCGACCGCGCCGTGACGCTTGGACAGTTTCTTGCCATCATCGCCGAGGATCATGGAGACGTGGGCATACTCCGGCACCGGCGCGCCGAGCGCCTTCAGGATGTTGATCTGACGCGGCGTGTTGTTGATGTGGTCTTCACCGCGGATCACATGGGTGATGCCCATATCCCAGTCGTCGATCACCACACAGAAGTTGTAGGTCGGCGAACCATCGGTACGACGAATGATCAGATCGTCCAGCTCTTGGTTACTGAACTCGATCGGCCCGCGGATCTTGTCGTCAAAAATGACAGAACCTTCCTGCGGGTTCAGGAAGCGCACCACATGCGGCTCGTCGTCGGCATGGTGGCTATGGTCGTGACGGCAACGCCCGTCGTAACGCGGCTTTTCGCCACGAGCCATCTGATCTTCGCGCAACTGCTCCAGACGCTCCTTGGAGCAATAGCACTTATAGGCGGTCCCCTGCTCCAGCATCTGATCGATCACCTGATTGTAGCGATCGAAACGCTTGGTCTGATAATACGGACCCTCATCCCAATCCAGATTCAACCAGTTCATCCCATCCATGATGGCGTCGATGGCTTCTTGGGTGGAACGCTCCAGATCGGTATCTTCAATGCGCAGAACAAACTCCCCCTGGTTATGACGGGCATACAACCAAGAGTACAATGCGGTACGCGCACCGCCGACATGCAGATAGCCGGTCGGGCTGGGCGCAAAACGGGTTTTGATTTTCATGTAAATAAGACCTTGTTACGCAGGTTCCCCTGCATCGCTAAGCGGGGGCAAAATATCTGTGGGCGTTATTTTACCATTACCATTTAGGCTATGTCCCACAATTGTTTCGGCCGAATAATGGCGTAACGCACCCCGCCGTACCCGATGAAAAGCGCGCCCCGCAAGCTCCCCCCATAAGATATCGCGCGACGCCGCGTCAGCCTGCGCTCTCGCGAATCATCGACACCGCCTTTCCTGTTTTACCGGCCTAGGCCGTTCTCCCATGCCGATGATCCCCGGCAGTGCGCTCATAGCCCCACTCGCGGGATGCTGGACGCGACGCCGCTGTGCGGGCAAGGGGGCCCAGTAAAGGGGGCACAACGATGGGAATCACGAGAAAAAACGACTAAATAGACGCTTTTTGTCTATTGTTGCGACAGGCTGGGTGTTTTTCCGACGAACGAGAGTTTTTCTTGAAAAAAGCGTTGACCATTTTCCGCGGCTCCCTATAATGCGGCTCCACACAGCGGGGGTGATTAGCTCAGCTGGGAGAGCACCTCCCTTACAAGGAGGGGGTCGGCGGTTCGATCCCGTCATCACCCACCAC
>NZ_JBIUCY010000044.1:0-3139 GCF_044540725.1 Edwardsiella sp. A.80236 | reverse complement strand
TTGAATGGGTTCATGTGCAGCTCCATCAGCAAAAGGGGATGATAAGTTTATCACCACCGACTATTTGCAACAGTGCCATCACCGCTGCCTCGCTGTCCGGTTTCGGCATGATGCTGATGTAGTCCCGTTTTATCGTCATCACGAAGCTTTCTGCTATGCCATTGCTTTCCGGGCTTCGCACTGCTGTCGTACAAGGCTCCAGTCCCAGCAACCGGGCGAACGCCGGCACTGTTGGCAACTGCCTTCCGAAGCGTTTTTCCACCGCACCCAGCATGACATCCTGCACCGTTTCTTTGTCATAGCCTCCGGTGCTCGCTGCCCAGTCAATGATCTCCCTGTCGCAGCAGTCCTGCGCGAAGGTCACCCGCAGCTTTTCGCCATTATCACAGCGGAACTCAAAGCCATCTGAGCACCAGCGCCGGTTACTTTCCGCTACTGCTACGCGCCCCTTATGGGCCCGCTTACGGCAAGGATCAGCGGGTTTACGTTCAAGAAGCAGATTATGCGTTCTCATAATGCGATACACCCGCTTTGCATTAACCACAGGCAGGCCGTCCCGCTCCGACTCCCGTCGCAGCAGCGCCCACACACGGCGATAACCATACGTCGGCAGGTCAGCCACCGCCATGTTTATCCGGGACAATACGGTGGTATCGTCAGAACGGGGCTGCCGTCTGCGATCCTGTCAGTCAGATGGCCGGTGAACCCGAATGCTCAACTGCGCACGCGACACGCCAAGACTTCTGCAAACGTCGCTTATTCGTCGTTCCCAGGCAACGAGGGCGCATGCGCAATCCATTTTTTTGCCCGGCCGAACTCCACGGCCTCTTTGAGTATCTCGGCTTCCATCGTCTTTTTGCCCAGAAGGCGCTGGAGTTCGCGAATTTGCTTATTGGCGGCAGCGAGTTCGGAGGCCGGCACCACTTCCTCGCCCGATGCAACAGCCGTCAGTGAACCGTCTTAATATTGCTTGCGCCATTTGAATATCTGGTTTGCATTGATGCCATGCAGGCGCGCGACATGAGACACGGTCATACCGGGCTCCATAGTCTGCTGAATAATGGCAATTTTTTCCTGCGGTGTACGACGCCGACGCCGCTCAGGTCCTGATAACACTTCAACCATCTTATCGTTCTGACTGGTATTAAACATAGTTCCAAGACTACCTCTTATTTTAAGAGAGTCGAAGTGTCTGGTGATCTATGGGGCCAGTCTAGCCCTCTTCCAAGTGTAGGGAGATATAGTCAAAGTTTGCTTCTCCGCCGATGAGTCCGCCCTGCGTCGGATAGTCCGATTTTTTACCGGCGAAGCACGGCTCTCCTAACCCTATCTAAAGCGAATAACTTTTTTCAACAGGGCCGCGTGCCAATGCAAGAGCGATAGGCGCTCTACGCGCCAATTTGACCACTTAAAACAGGTAAATTGAGGGGTTGTAATGTGTTGATGTAACAGGCTTTTATTTTAATGTCTTGGCATATGTATAATGGTAGTCTAGCCCTCCTTTCAACAAGGAGTACTCATGGAAACCTACAATCATACATATCGGCACCACAACTTTTCACATAAAGACTTAAGTGATCTCACCTTCACCGCTTGCACATTCATTCGCAGCGACTTTCGACGTGCTAACTTGCGTGATACGACATTCGTCAACTGCAAGTTCATTGAACAGGGTGATATCGAAGGCTGCCACTTTGATGTCGCAGATCTTCGTGATGCAAGTTTCCAACAATGCCAACTTGCGATGGCAAACTTCAGTAATGCCAATTGCTACGGTATAGAGTTCCGTGCGTGTGATTTAAAAGGTGCCAACTTTTCCCGAACAAACTTTGCCCATCAAGTGAGTAATCGTATGTACTTTTGCTCAGCATTTATTTCTGGATGTAATCTTTCCTATGCCAATATGGAGAGGGTTTGTTTAGAAAAATGTGAGTTGTTTGAAAATCGCTGGATAGGAACGAACCTAGCGGGTGCATCACTGAAAGAGTCAGACTTAAGTCGAGGTGTTTTTTCCGAAGATGTCTGGGGGCAATTTAGCCTACAGGGTGCCAATTTATGCCACGCCGAACTCGACGGTTTAGATCCCCGCAAAGTCGATACATCAGGTATCAAAATTGCAGCCTGGCAGCAAGAACTGATTCTCGAAGCACTGGGTATTGTTGTTTATCCTGACTAATTGCTTTGATGTGTGATTTTAAACGCTCAAATTTATAAAACGAATAATATTGTCAACCTTGCAATAATAGACATAGGGACAACCATGTATAAATTTTTACCCTCAGGCGTCTTCACAATAGAGCCATATAGCAGTGGGTCACTTAGTGGGCTTAATTTTTCCATTAAAGATAATATTAATATTGCTCAGTATAAAACATCATATGGTAGCCCATCTTGGCAAGTAAACATAAGGCTGCCATTTATAAGGCACTGTTGCAAAAATGTGGAGGTGATAGGGGTACTACGCCGGAACCCCAGATTTTTCCGTCCGTTCAAATTATCCACGGTTGAGCAGCTTGATCCCGTCCGCCCGCAGTTGACCAACAGGGGAAATATGCCTGTACAAAGTTTGCCGGGTTATCCCAAGTTCCTGGCATAGCGTACTGACCTTTGTTTCTGATTGTCCCATTGATGCCATTGCCAGTCGCAGTTTGACTGGCGTCATTTTATAAGGTCGGCCGCCGTTCCGCCCACGGGCTCTTGCTGATGCCAGACCTGCAGTCGTTCTTTCAGCAATCAGTTCGCGCTCAAACTCCGCCAGTGCGGCAAAGATACCGAAGACAAGCTTGCCAGCGGCCGTTGTTGTGTCGATAGTCGCCCCGTGACCGGTCAGCACTTTCAGACCGGTCCCCCTCGCGGTCAGGTCGTGCACTGTATTAATGAGATGACGAAGATCACGACCGAGGCGGTCCAGCTTCCATACGACCGAGAGCATAAAAAATATTGGGGCAGCGTGAGCTATGCTGCCATCGCTGGTCCCTTCCCGTCACTTTGAAAACCCGGATACCAGCAGACAAATTTATCCTGCAGTTCGTTATTCAAAACGGCGGTCCGGGTCTGTAACAGGGGTCAGTTTGGATATCGAAAATTATTGTACGTTAGGCTCATTTTTTGACCATCAATGATGAGCCAATATCTGGCG
>NZ_JBIUCY010000043.1:0-3386 GCF_044540725.1 Edwardsiella sp. A.80236 | reverse complement strand
ACCATTTCGCAGCAGCCGCCTGATCGGCGCAGAGCGACAGCCTACCTCTGACTGCCGCCAATCTTTGCAACAGAGCCCGCCGTGCTAGTCTGCTCGGTGATGGTGGAGTGAAGCCAACCCGCAATCGGGTTATGAATCTGCATCGCGATTCGCAATCAGCTGTCTCTTGAGCATGTCGAACTCCTGCGATGTTATCTCGCCGTGCTCGTGCTGCTACACCAACTTGTCCAACTCATCCGCCACACCGCTCCCCACCACCTGCGATGGCCAGGTTGTTTGCTGGGCGCATTGGCGGAGTATCGTCTCGACCCGGGACACCCACACCGGCACAACCTTACGGGAGTGATTCACTGTCAAAGAATCGGCCCGGTGCTCTGACGCAAGTATCGGGATGGTCACCATTTGTAAGCCGTAGACCTGAGTGGTGATCAAGACTTCGATACCACCGACCGTACCGGTACTAATCGACGACGGTCGTGTTCGTCGCCTGCCGCAGGGACTCTGCACACCTCCGTTTACGCATGTGCCTGGAGGAGTTGGAAATCGTCGTGTTCGGGAAACATTAAACACAGGATGGCAGCGATCTGAGCCAGCACATGATCAGCTAGCTCACCATCCGGATCGACGGCCCACTGCATCGTCGCGCCAGCGATGACCGAGTGCAGGAGCAACTCAGCTGCCGCAGGAGCACCTGGGGGCAGTCGCTTGCGGATCCCCTCCACCACCGCGCGGTTCCGCTGGATCGCAAGCGTGCGTAGCTCCGGCACCTGGAGCTCGTACCAGGAGATGAGATAGTTCACCGAGAAGTCGTTGCGAGTGTTCATGCTCCGAACGAGCACCTGCAAAAATTCCCAGAGCCCTTGCGGCCCTGCGCCTATCGGTATCGCATTCAGGTAATGCCGCACCTGCTCGACGCCGCGCTCCATCATCCTCACCAGCAGCGTATCGCGGTTGGTGAAGCGCTGGATTAACGCTGCGCGGGAGAGCCCCACCTCCTTTGCTACTCCGCTGAGCGTGAACTCTATGGGACCGCAACGCTTCAGCACTACGGTGGCGGCCTCGAGTACCTCGTCATCGGACTTGAGCTTGGGGCGGGGCATCAGTGTTCACCTTCTGTATGGGTTGGGGCGGAGGCTGTGGCTGCCGCCGCCATTGTAGCAAATTGAAGACGGAGCGAGAGTAGAGCCACGAGCCCCGCAAACACGGCCGATACAACGAGGCCAGGGAGCGGACCAGCAAGGTCGACAAACGCGCCGGCCGCAAGCATAACCATGGGCGAGGCTGACAGCATCACCGCCGAGACCGTGCCGAGTACCCGGCCGAGAAGTTCTGGCGGCGTGCGGTTGTAGATGGCAGCGTTGAGAATGGGAGAGACTGAGCCGGTCAGCAGTCCCACGAGCGCGCCCAACAACATCAGCACCGGCACGCCTGGCAACTGTGAAAGCAGAAGCGAGCCCACCGCAGAGCCACAAAATGCCACCGCCAGCCAGTTCTGCGCTGATATCCGGGCGCCGACCGACGCATGAATGGCAATGCCAAGGAGACCACCAGCCCCCATCATTGAGGAGAACAGCCCGAGCTCTGCTACTTGGCGTCCTGCATCTACAAACAGCGCAGGCATGATGACGCTGCCGTTGGCGCCAACGATGCCCACGAAGATCATCACTATACCAAAGAGAGGGCGCAGCAGGGGTTCGCTCCAGAGAAAAGCGACGCCGGCGCGCATGGAGAGAGTCGCCGTCGTGGTCATCGTCCGAGCGGCACGCGCGGGAAGCACCCACGCGCCGAGCAGACCTGCAAGGACGGAGCAGAACGCCGTCAGCCCGAGCGTTGGCGCAGCGCCAAGCAGGCCGATTGCGGCCCCCCCAAGGGCCGGGCCACCTAGAATCGCGACGTTCCCGATCACCGCTTTCAGTGACGAGACGCGCTCAACGGAGAGCCCGGCGACGTGGCCGAGTTTGGGCAGCTCACTGTCCTGCGCGGCCATACCGGGTGCGTCGAACGCGGCACCGAGCACCACGCAAGCGATCAGCCCAGTGTTCGAGAGGGCGCCAACGGCATCGAGCAGTGGGATGCTCGCCATGGCCACGCCGCCCACCACACCCGAGATCAATGCGACGGGCGCGCGCCCGAACCGATCGACGAGGCCACCACCAACCCACGCGCCGATGATGGTCGCGATGACGCTGCTAGCGGCCGTGGCGCCCGCCCAGGCCGCGCTCTTTGTATGAGACAGGACGAACCATGGAAGCGCGAGGGCCGCCACCGCGTTGCCGATCCGGAAGAGAAAGGTCGCCGCGAACAGCGTCGCGAGCGGGCTATATCGACGTTCGCTCATTCCGCTGCGGCGAGCTGCGCCTTCGCCGCAGCGAGGTACTCTTCGTTACCCGAGTCGAGGGCGAAGAGTGCGTAGGTGACCGCCCCGAACGCAAGGCGCTCCGCGATGTGGTGGGCGAGCCGCGGCCACACCCGGCCACCGGCCGCTTCATACGTGAGGAGGAGCTTCGCGAGCCCCTCTTCACCAAAGACCATAAGGTGCGCGGCCATGTCGATGGCAGGGTCATCAACGCGGGCCTCGCTCCAGTCGATCATCCCGCTGACGCGCTCCGTGTTGTCGATGAGCACATGGCCCACGTAGAGATCGCCATGCACCACCACGGAGAAATCTGGCCACGACGAATCGTCGTCGAGCCAGCGCTGCCACCGGTGGAGGCGCTTGTCGTTCACCACGAACTCGCGTCGGACGCGGTCAACGTCGTCGGCCACCTTCTGACGGGCCTGCGTCGGTGTACGGATGAGCATCCCCGCATCCACGGCGGCGGAAATGGGGACGGCATGCAGGGCGGCGAGCGCGGTCGCGAAGCTCTCCGCGAAGACCTCCGAGTCCTGCGGCACGACCCAGTCGGGCGTGGACGAACCAGGCTGGATGACCATCGCAGTCGAGTCTTCGAGCATGGGATAGGCAACGAGCTCGGCGTTGGCCACGCGCCAGTCCGGCACCGCGAACGGCAGGCGATTCTTGAGCATTGCCAGCACCCGCGCCTCTGGTTCGACCTTCGCGCTTACCTCGGCTCGGCGCGGGATGCGCAGCACCCACCGACGTCCATCGTCGACGGTGGCGATCACGATCCTATAGTCGAGCCCAAGCTCATTGACAGTCAGCGGGCCATGGAGCTTGAGCCCATGTCGGGCTGCAAGTGCGTACAGTTGGGAGGTATCGGCGGTCGTGACTACGGTCATGATTCACTCCTGAGGGCTTGACGGGTTTAGCCACCTAAATGTAACAGTCACGTCGGTTATATTCAATCCGGCACTGTTGCAAAGTTAGCGATGAGGCAGCCTTTTGTCTTATTCAAAGGCCTTACATTTCAAAAACTCTGCTTACC
>NZ_JBIUCY010000042.1:0-4414 GCF_044540725.1 Edwardsiella sp. A.80236 | reverse complement strand
AGTGAAACGCCGTAGCGCCGATGGTAGTGTGGGGTCTCCCCATGCGAGAGTAGGGAACTGCCAGGCATCAAATAGAGGAAAAGCCCCACGCTGATGCGTGGGGCTTTTTCTTTTTCTGTTTCTGTCGTTTCTTACCGTCTCTTACCGTCTCGACCTTACCTATACGAGGCGGATTTCCTCGCCTGCGATGATTTATCCACGGTTTGTCGCTGATAATCGGGTAGACTAGAGTCTGTTTAGTCAGGATGAGATAGTCGTTTCATGTCCAAGCCCCTTACATCACTTAGTGAATATACCACCTTTGCTTTGCCGGCTCAGGCTGAGCGGATCGTGCAGGCGGATAGCGCTGCTGCGTTGCTCATGCAATGGCAGTCGGCGCAGGCGCGCCAACAACCTGTTCTGATCTTAGGCGGCGGGAGCAACGTCCTGCTGATGGAAGATTTTGCCGGCTGCGTGATCCTTAATCGTATTCTTGGCATCCAAGTACGCGAGGAGGCGCAAAGCTGGCATCTGCATGTCGGTGCGGGTGAAAATTGGCATGACTTGGTGCGTTATACGCTCGATCACGCGATGCCTGGTCTCGAAAATCTTGCCCTGATCCCCGGTTGTGCTGGGTCGGCCCCGATTCAAAATATCGGTGCCTACGGTGTCGAGTTCCAGCATGTCTGTGAGTATGTGGATGTGCTGGATCTACGCAACGGCGATCAGCAACGCCTGTTAGCCGATGAGTGTGCCTTCGGCTACCGTGAGAGTATCTTTAAGCATGGTTACCGTGATGGCTATGCGATCATCGCGGTAGGCTTACGCCTGAACAAGTGCTGGCAGCCGCATCTGAGTTATGGTGATCTCGCGCGTCTCGATGTAGCTACGGTAACGCCGCGAGCGGTGTTCGATGCGGTTTGTCAGATGCGGCGAAGCAAGCTCCCTGATCCCGCGCAGAGCGGTAATGCGGGGAGTTTTTTCAAGAATCCTGTGGTGGAGGAGGCGACAGCCTTAGCGATTCGTCAGCAGTATCCACAGATGCCTTACTACCCTCAGCCTGATGGCCGAGTCAAGCTGGCTGCGGGATGGCTCATTGACCGTTGCGCCCTGAAAGGATGGCGGATCGGCGGTGCGGCAGTACATCGCCAGCAAGCGTTGGTCTTGATCAATGAAGAGCATGCGACCGCCGCCGATATGATTGCGTTAGCGCGCCATGTACGTCAGCGCGTCGGCGAGACTTTCGCTGTCTGGTTAGAGCCGGAGGTACGTTTTATCTCTGCTCAGGGTGAGGTGGATGCAGTGGGGGTGCTAGCATGAGAGATATTACGGTTCCGTTGAAGTTGATCGCCTTACTGTCCGACGGCGACTTCCATTCCGGTGAGCACCTTGGTGAGTCACTGGGGATGAGTCGCGCCGGGATCAATAAACACATCCAGACGCTACGTGATTGGGGTATTGATGTCTTTACCGTCCCTGGAAAAGGTTACTGCCTGCCCACACCGATGCAGTTGCTGAGCGCTGAGGCGATCACAGCCCAGTTGCCACATGCTAGGGTGACCGTATTACCGGTAGTCGACTCCACCAATCAGTACTTATTAGATCGCATCAGCGAGCTGCAATCTGGCGATGCTTGCGTCGCCGAATACCAACAAGCTGGGCGTGGTCGTCGTGGACGTCAGTGGTTTTCTCCCTTTGGTGCGAATCTTTACCTCTCCATGTATTGGAAGCTGGAACAAGGGCCCGCTGCGGCGATGGGGTTAAGCTTGGTTATCGGTATTGTGATGGCCGAGGTGCTGCGTGAGCTGGGTGCTGATGGGGTAAAGGTAAAGTGGCCGAATGATCTTTACCTCAACGATCGTAAGCTAGCCGGGATCCTTGTCGAGTTGACGGGAAAGACCGGTGATGCGGCGAATATCGTGATCGGTGCCGGGATCAATCTGATGATGCGTAATCCTGACGCTAACGTGGTCGATCAGCAGTGGATCAACCTACAAGAGGCGGGGGTCACTATCGATCGTAATCGTCTGGTCGCCTGCCTACTAGGACGGTTGCGTGCCACGCTCACCGAGTTTGAGTTACGTGGCTTGGCGCCATTTATTGCGCGCTGGCGTGCGCTGGATAACTTTATCGATCGCCCGGTACGGTTGCTGATTGGCGAGCAGACCATTCATGGTATTGCCCGCGGTATCGATGCTCAAGGGGCATTATTATTGGAGCGGGACGGAGTGGTGACCCCTTTTATCGGTGGTGAGATTTCATTGCGGGCCGGTTGAGTGGCGATGGGGGAGCATGGCTCCTCCATCATCAGTGAAGGGATAGGCGTCGGGACGACTTATTTACGTAGGCGAACACTCTCTATCGCGTGATTGCAGCCCTTGGTCATAATCAGGCTGGCGCGTTCACGGGTCGGTAGGATATTTTGCCGTAGATTTAACCCATTGATCTCTTTCCATAGCCCACTGGCGATGGCGATAGCCTCAGACTCCGGCAATTGCGAGTAGTGGTGGAAATAGGAGTCAGGGTTAGTGAAGGCCCCCTCGCGAAATTTCAGAAAGCGGTTGATATACCAGGCCTGTAATTGCTCTTCGGCGGCGTCGACATAGATCGAGAAGTCGACAAAATCAGAAACAAAGACCCGATGCGGATCATGTGGATAATCCATGCCGCTCTGTAGGACGTTTAATCCTTCGAGGATCAGAATATCTGGACGCTCGATGACCTTATCGCCATCGGGTACTACATCGTAGATCAAGTGAGAGTATTGCGGTGCGCTAACCTGTGCCACGCCGGATTTAATGTCGGAGACAAACTTCACCAGGCGGTGCATATCATAAGATTGCGGAAAGCCCTTTTTCTTCATTAGGCCACGCTCCTGCAACACCTTATTCGGGTGCAGGAAGCCATCGGTGGTAATCAATTCGACGCGGCGGTGTTCCGGCCAACGACTGAGCAAGGCCTGGAGTACACGTGCCGTGGTACTTTTGCCGACGGCAACACTACCCGCAATACCGATGATGTAAGGGACGCGTGGATTGTGCGTACCAAGAAATTTCGCTAACACGGCCTGACGACTGACACTGGAACTGAAGTAGAAATTCAGTAGGCGTGAGAGCGGCAAATAGATCTGGGCAACCTCATCCAAAGAGAGATCTTCATTAATACCCTTGAGACGGGTAATTTCGTCTTCGCTCAGCGTTAATGGGACGGCGTTACGCAATGCCGCCCACTGTTGGCGATCGAATTGCAAGTATGGGGTCGCCAGGGATTGCTCTTTCTTCATATGCCCGTGTCTGCCTGTCAGCGCAAGATGGAAACGGCGCGGACGCCAACTCCAGAGAAATCGAGTCGCTTATTATAGACAGCTTCGCTTAGGGTGCAGCGCTTTTTTCCTAAAGTTGCTGCAATCTGTCCGTGGAGACGGGAACGGGTGGCCTGCGGTACCGTGGTGAGCCGTGAGCCGTGAGCCGTGAGCCGTGAGCCGTGAGCCGACACGAGCGAGAGTGGCAAAGGTAACGTACAGCGTGCGATTCAGTGGGGAACAATAGGCTTTCTTCTTCCCCTGCTTTGGACTATGCTTGTGCGCGATGTGTTGCTGCGAACGATATACACCTGCTGTATCGAAGCGATGTAGTAAGGTGGAACTGCCTACTTTGCGTGTTTTATGAGCGAAGAGGCGTAAAATCGAATTTTTTTGTTGCATCGCTGACGATCACTACCTAGAATGCGCGCTACTTGATGCCGGCTTAGCTCAGTAGGTAGAGCAACTGACTTGTAATCAGTAGGTCGCCAGTTCGATTCCGGCAGCCGGCACCATCAAGTACAACAATCCGGTGTGGTGGGGTTCCCGAGCGGCCAAAGGGAGCAGACTGTAAATCTGCCGTCTCAGACTTCGAAGGTTCGAATCCTTCCCCCACCACCATTTATTCAGCCTTAGTAATAGGGCTTGGAGTGTAGGTTGTCGATACGCTCCAGAATACAGCGGTACGAACAGTAATGTCGGCCGGTGTAAACTCTACAGAACAATCAGGTAGCCGGGTTCAGGTGCGGGCATCGTATAATGGCTATTACCTCAGCCTTCCAAGCTGATGATGCGGGTTCGATTCCCGCTGCCCGCTCCAAACATGTGCTGATATGGCTCAGTCGGTAGAGCGCACCCTTGGTAAGGGTGAGGTCCCCAGTTCGATTCTGGGTATCAGCACCATCTCTCTTTTCCCCCTTCTGGTTTCTCTGTAATAAATTTCAGCAAGCATAATAGACAGCATTCAGCGATATATGCTTGGTTGATGTGGTGATATCACCGATTTATCCGTGTATTAGAGGGACAATTAATGTCTAAAGAAAAGTTTGAACGTTCAAAACCGCACGTTAACGTCGGTACTATCGGCCACGTTGACCACGGTAAAACTACCCTGACCGCTGCTATCACCACCGT
>NZ_JBIUCY010000041.1:0-4452 GCF_044540725.1 Edwardsiella sp. A.80236 | reverse complement strand
TAAGCAGAGTTTTTGAAATGTAAGGCCTTTGAATAAGACAAAAGGCTGCCTCATCGCTAACTTTGCAACAGTGCCATAAATATATCTACTTATTGAGAGATGATATATTTATTTCCAAAATGCTACAGATACATCATCATGAAACGGATCACCGCAAACAGGTTACTCGCCTGGGGATTCCCTTTCGACCCGAGCATCCGTATGATACTCATGCTCGATTATTATTATTATAGAAGCCCCCATGAATAAATCGCTCATCATTTTCGGCATCGTCAACATAACCTCGGACAGTTTCTCCGATGGAGGCCGGTATCTGGCGCCAGACGCAGCCATTGCGCAGGCGCGTAAGCTGATGGCCGAGGGGGCAGATGTGATCGACCTCGGTCCGGCATCCAGCAATCCCGACGCCGCGCCTGTTTCGTCCGACACAGAAATCGCGCGTATCGCGCCGGTGCTGGACGCGCTCAAGGCAGATGGCATTCCCGTCTCGCTCGACAGTTATCAACCCGCGACGCAAGCCTATGCCTTGTCGCGTGGTGTGGCCTATCTCAATGATATTCGCGGTTTTCCAGACGCTGCGTTCTATCCGCAATTGGCGAAATCATCTGCCAAACTCGTCGTTATGCATTCGGTGCAAGACGGGCAGGCAGATCGGCGCGAGGCACCCGCTGGCGACATCATGGATCACATTGCGGCGTTCTTTGACGCGCGCATCGCGGCGCTGACGGGTGCCGGTATCAAACGCAACCGCCTTGTCCTTGATCCCGGCATGGGGTTTTTTCTGGGGGCTGCTCCCGAAACCTCGCTCTCGGTGCTGGCGCGGTTCGATGAATTGCGGCTGCGCTTCGATTTGCCGGTGCTTCTGTCTGTTTCGCGCAAATCCTTTCTGCGCGCGCTCACAGGCCGTGGTCCGGGGGATGTCGGGGCCGCGACACTCGCTGCAGAGCTTGCCGCCGCCGCAGGTGGAGCTGACTTCATCCGCACACACGAGCCGCGCCCCTTGCGCGACGGGCTGGCGGTATTGGCGGCGCTGAAAGAAACCGCAAGAATTCGTTAACTGCACATTCGGGATATTTCTCTATATTCGCGCTTCATCAGAAAACTGAAGGAACCTCCATTGAATCGAACTAATATTTTTTTTGGTAAATCGCATTCTGACTGGTTGCCTGTCAGAGGCGGAGAATCTGGTGATTTTGTTTTTCGACGTGGTGACGGGCATGCCTTCGCGAAAATCGCACCTGCTTCCCGCCGCGGTGAGCTCGCTGGAGAGCGTGACCGCCTCATTTGGCTCAAAGGTCGAGGTGTGGCTTGCCCCGAGGTCATCAACTGGCAGGAGGAACAGGAGGGTGCATGCTTGGTGATAACGGCAATTCCGGGAGTACCGGCGGCTGATCTGTCTGGAGCGGATTTGCTCAAAGCGTGGCCGTCAATGGGGCAGCAACTTGGCGCTGTTCACAGCCTATCGGTTGATCAATGTCCGTTTGAGCGCAGGCTGTCGCGAATGTTCGGACGCGCCGTTGATGTGGTGTCCCGCAATGCCGTCAATCCCGACTTCTTACCGGACGAGGACAAGAGTACGCCGCAGCTCGATCTTTTGGCTCGTGTCGAACGAGAGCTACCGGTGCGGCTCGACCAAGAGCGCACCGATATGGTTGTTTGCCATGGTGATCCCTGCATGCCGAACTTCATGGTGGACCCTAAAACTCTTCAATGCACGGGTCTGATCGACCTTGGGCGGCTCGGAACAGCAGATCGCTATGCCGATTTGGCACTCATGATTGCTAACGCCGAAGAGAACTGGGCAGCGCCAGATGAAGCAGAGCGCGCCTTCGCTGTCCTATTCAATGTATTGGGGATCGAAGCCCCCGACCGCGAACGCCTTGCCTTCTATCTGCGATTGGACCCTCTGACTTGGGGTTGATGTTCATGCCGCCTGTTTTTCCTGCTCATTGGCACGTTTCGCAACCTGTTCTCATTGCGGACACCTTTTCCAGCCTCGTTTGGAAAGTTTCATTGCCAGACGGGACTCCTGCAATCGTCAAGGGATTGAAACCTATAAAAGACATTGCTGATGAACTGCGCGGGGCCGACTATCTGGTATGGCGCAATGGGAGGGGAGCAGTCCGGTTGCTCGGTCGTGAGAACAATCTGATGTTGCTCGAATATGCCGGGGAGCGAATGCTCTCTCACATCGTTGCCGAGCACGGCGACTACCAGGCGACCGAAATTGCAGCGGAACTAATGGCGAAGCTGTATGCCGCATCTGAGGAACCCCTGCCTTCTGCCCTTCTCCCGATCCGGGATCGCTTTGCAGCTTTGTTTCAGCGGGCGCGCGATGATCAAAACGCAGGTTGTCAAACTGACTACGTCCACGCGGCGATTATAGCCGATCAAATGATGAGCAATGCCTCGGAACTGCGTGGGCTACATGGCGATCTGCATCATGAAAACATCATGTTCTCCAGTCGCGGCTGGCTGGTGATAGATCCCGTCGGTCTGGTCGGTGAAGTGGGCTTTGGCGCCGCCAATATGTTCTACGATCCGGCTGACAGAGACGACCTTTGTCTCGATCCTAGACGCATTGCACAGATGGCGGACGCATTCTCTCGTGCGCTGGACGTCGATCCGCGTCGCCTGCTCGACCAGGCGTACGCTTATGGGTGCCTTTCCGCAGCTTGGAACGCGGATGGAGAAGAGGAGCAACGCGATCTAGCTATCGCGGCCGCGATCAAGCAGGTGCGACAGACGTCATACTAGATATCAAGCGACTTCTCCTATCCCCTGGGAACACATCAATCTCACCGGAGAATATCGCTGGCCAAAGCCTTAGCGTAGGATTCCGCCCCTTCCCGCAAACGACCCCTTTCTGGCGCGTTTGCAGGGCCATAGACGGCCGCCAGCCCAGCGGCGAGGGCAACCAGCCCGGTGAGCGTCGGAAAGGCGCTGGAAGCCCCGTAGCGACGCGGAGAGGGGCGAGACAAGCCAAGGGCGCAGGCTCGATGCGCAGCACGACATAGCCGGTTCTCGCAAGGACGAGAATTTCCCTGCGGTGCCCCTCAAGTGTCAATGAAAGTTTCTAACGCGAGCCATTCGCGAGAGCCTTGAGTCCACGCTAGATCTATCTCATCTGCGCAAGGCAGAACGTGAAGACGGCCGCCCTGGACCTCGCCCGCGAGCGCCAGGCGCACGAGGCCGGCGCGCGGACCCGCGCCACGGCCCACGAGCGGACGCCGCAGCAGGAGCGCCAGAAGGCCGCCAGAGAGGCCGAGCGCGGCCGTGAGGCTTGGACGCTAGGGCAGGGCATGAAAAAGCCCGTAGCGGGCTGCTACGGGCGTCTGACGCGGTGGAAAGGGGGAGGGGATGTTGTCTACATGGCTCTGCTGTAGTGAGTGGGTTGCGCTCCGGCAGCGGTCCTGAGCGGTCCTGATCAATCGTCACCCTTTCTCGGTCCTTCAACGTTCCTGACAACGAGCCTCCTTTTCGCCAATCCATCGACAATCACCGCGAGTCCCTGCTCGAACGCTGCGTCCGGATCGGCTTCGTCGAAGGCGTCTATCGCGGCCCGCAACAGCGGCGAGAGCGGAGCCTGTTCAACGGTGCCGCCGCGCTCGCCGGCATCGCTGTCGCCGGCCTGCTCCTCAAGCACGGCCCCAACAGTGAAGTAGCTGATTGTCATCAGCGCATTGACGGCGTCCCCGGCCGAAAAACCCGCCTCGCAGAGGAAGCGAAGCTGCGCGTCGGCCGTTTCCATCTGCGGTGCGCCCGGTCGCGTGCCGGCATGGATGCGCGCGCCATCGCGGTAGGCGAGCAGCGCCTGCCTGAAGCTGCGGGCATTCCCGATCAGAAATGAGCGCCAGTCGTCGTCGGCTCTCGGCACCGAATGCGTATGATTCTCCGCCAGCATGGCTTCGGCCAGTGCGTCGAGCAGCGCCCGCTTGTTCCTGAAGTGCCAGTAAAGCGCCGGCTGCTGAACCCCCAACCGTTCCGCCAGTTTGCGTGTCGTCAGACCGTCTACGCCGACCTCGTTCAACAGGTCCAGGGCGGCACGGATCACTGTATTCGGCTGCAACTTTGTCATGCTTGACACTTTATCACTGATAAACATAATATGTCCACCAACTTATCAGTGATAAAGAATCCGCGCGTTCAATCGGACCAGCGGAGGCTGGTCCGGAGGCCAGACGTGAAACCCAACAGACCCCTGATCGTAATTCTAAGCACTGTCGCGCTCGACGCTGTCGGCATCGGCCTGATTATGCCGGTGCTGCCGGGCCTCCTGCGCGATCTGGTTCACTCGAACGACGTCACCGCCCACTATGGCATTCTGCTGGCGCTGTATGCGTTGATGCAATTTGCCTGCGCACCTGTGCTGGGTGCGCTGTCGGATCGTTTCGGGCGGCGGCCGGTCTTGCTCGTCTCGCTGGCCGGCGCTGCTGTCGACTACGCCATCAT
>NZ_JBIUCY010000040.1:0-4897 GCF_044540725.1 Edwardsiella sp. A.80236 | reverse complement strand
GCTGTACTGTGCCTGTTGTGCCTGCTCTAGTGGGTATATAAAAACCAAGAGGGCGTAGCGCCCGTCGTCTAGGTCGTTTATTGTTTGTCTTGCTCTGCAAAGGGTTTGATTGTGTGGGCCTGGGTTAAATCGTTGTGTTGACAGTTACGTGTGACGAGATGTAATCTCTGAAACGAAAAAACCGCCCAGCAAGGCGGTTTTTTCGAAGGTTCGCAGAGCAGCAACTCTTTGAACCAAGGTAACTGGCTTGGAGGAGCGCAGTCACCAAATCTGTCCTTTCAGTTTAGCCTTAAACGGCCCATAACTTCAAGACTCACTCCTCTAAATCAGTTACCAGTGGCTACCGCCAATGGCGATTCGTCGTGTCTGTAAGGGTTGGACTCAAGTTGATAGTTACCTTACTTGGCGTGGTAGTCGGACTGAACGGGGGGTTCGTGCATACAGTCCAGCTTGGAGCGAACCGTCTACGTGGAGTTGAGTGTCAGGCGTGGTATGAGAAACCGCAGCCATAATTGCGGAAGACACCGACAACCCATAAGACGGGAACACAGGAGCGCACGAGGGAGCCGCCAGAGGGAAACGTCTGGCATCTTTAAGCTGTGTCGGGTTTCGCCACCACTGATTTGAGCGCCGGAAATCATCCGATTTCTGTGAGTCTCGTCAGGGGGGCGGAGCCTATGGTAAAACGGGTTCCCCGCGCCCTTTGCTCTGACCCTTCTTGCCTGCCGCACCTGTCCTACACTTCCTCACGATGACCCGCAACGCCCGCCGCAGCCTCATGACCGAACGCAGTGAGCGAATGAGCGAGGAGGCGTCATATCATCTCCACTGCCATTTACCCGTGCCACTCCTCTGCCGGTCTGATTACGCCTTAATCCCATGATCCTTTTGACCTTTCAACCACTCCGATTTAGCATATTAAGCCAGTATACACTCCGCTAGCGCTACGTGACTGGTTCAGGGCTGCGCCCCGAAACCTGCCCAAAGGAAAAAATGATTACACGATTGATATTTATTGCTGCCATGGCGGCTCTCACGGCACCTACTTATGCTGCCGCTATAGGGAATAAAGATTGCTCCCATCCCCTCAGCGCCTCTGGTCTCCATGCGCTTGAAAGTTCACCTGACTATGCTGCTGTGAAAACCGAGTTTACCAAGGCTCTCATTGCAGCCTGTAAAGAGGGAAAAAGCCGTGATGACATAGGCTTTCCTGCCGCTGACGAATTGGCAGGGAAGGCTGCTGATCACTACGTTTCGACGCATGACCCTAAAACCACAGACCCTAAAGCTATCCGTAATCAGGCCGGGGCTATTTATAACGCCTGGTTAGGGGGCTATACAGGTTTTGACCTACCTGAAGATTCAAAAAAGAAACCCGCGCGTCAGCCCATGAATACTGCTGCATGCGAACAACTGACGAAAGATGCGATACAGGCCAGCATTCCGCCAAACGTCACTATCACGTTGGAACAGTACAAAAAGAGTGCTGGCCAACTCGGTATGATTTGCATGATCGCCTTGCAGCAGGGTTACGACGGCAAGCCACGAAACAATGAATTACTTGGCTCGTTAAGTCCTGAAGTCACTGAAATGTTTAACCGTGCATATGATGCAGGAGCGGCACAGTAGGTTTTTTGGCGGCAATCCCGACTCAATATGCATGGGTATCGTATTAACAAGGTTTGATAACCGCATCATTTAATCTTGCCTAACCATGTGCAGACCGGAAAAAGTTCCCCGTCTGTCCCGGTGTTCTCAGGAGGCCCGCTTGTCAGAGAAACGCAACAAAATGCTCACGATGTGGGTGACTGAGGACGAGCACCGTCGACTGCTGGAGCGTTGCGACGGTAAACAGCTCGCGGCATGGATTCGGCAAACGTGCCTTGATGAAAAGCCGGCGCGTGCCGGCAAACTTCCTTCGATCGCGCCGGCGCTACTGCGCCAACTGGCGGGCATGGGCAATAACCTGAACCAGATCGCCCGGCAGGTTAACGCCGGGGGCGGTACCGGGCACGACCGGGTGCAGGTCGTGGCGGCACTGATGGCCATCGATGCCGGACTGGAGCAGCTCCGCGAGGCGGTGCTGGCAAAGGGGCCGGACGATGATCGTTAAATTTCACCCCCGGGGGCGCGGGGGCGGCGCCGGGCCGGTGGACTACCTGCTGGGGAAAGACCGGCAGCGCGAGGGCGCCAGCGTTCTGCAGGGCCGCGCAGAGTCGGTGCGTGAACTTATCGACGCGTCGCCCTACGCCAAGAAGTACACCTCCGGCGTGCTGTCGTTTGCGGAGGCCGACCTGCCGCCCGGTCAGCGCGAAAAATTGATGGCAAGCTTCGAGCGGGTTCTGATGCCCGGCCTCGAAAAAGACCAGTACAGCGTGCTGTGGGTGGAGCACGCCGACAAGGGGCGGCTGGAGCTGAATTTCCTTATCCCGAATACCGACCTGTTGACGGGAAGGCGGCTCCAGCCCTATTACGACCGGGCCGACCGCCCGCGCATCGATGCCTGGCAAACGCTGGTCAACGGCAGGCTGGGGCTTCACGACCCGAACGCGCCGGAGAACCGCCGGGCGCTGGTCACGCCGTCGGCCCTGCCCAAAACGAAGCAGGAAGCCGCTCAGGCCATTACGCGCGGGCTGCTCGCGCTGGCCTCCTCCGGTGAGCTTGCAACGCGGCAGGACGTCACCGAGGCGCTGACGCGGTCAGGGTTTGAGGTGGTACGCACCACGAAAAGCAGTATCAGCATTGCCGACCCGGACGGGGGGCAAAACATTCGACTAAAAGGGGCCCTCTATGAGCAGTCTTTTCACGCTGGCGAAGGACTTAGAGCAGAAATCGAAAGCGCAGCAGCAGAGTACCGGCGAGATGCTGAAAGCCGCCTTCAGCGAGCACGAGAAGTCTGTAAGAACGGAACTGAACGCAAGCGCGAAGCGAATCAGCGCCGCCATCAGCGCCCACGAGCAGGGGGTGAACGAGGCGATGCAGTCGAACCAGCGCAGCACGCTGCGGCTGGTCGGGCGGACGTGGGTCACAGTGGTGACGGTGTCAGTGCTGCTTATCGCAACAAGCGGGAGCGTGCTGTGGTGGCAGGGGCAGCAGATGGTCGCGAATTACACGACCATCGAGGCGCAGAAGGCCACGCAGGCGATGCTGTCGGCGAGGAACAACGGCGTGCAGCTGTCGACCTGCGGGGACGCGAGGCGGACGTGCGTCAAGGTGAACCCGGGCCCGGGCGCGTTCGGGGACGATTCGACCTGGATGATACTGGCGGGGAAATAGGGAATGACGGAGCTGGAAAAGCAGTTGCTGAGCGCGTTATCGCAGCTACAGCAGGACTATTCGACAAGGCTGGACGAGTGGGAGCACGCCTTCGCGGAATGGCGGACGATGTCTGGTCTTATGCAACGGGAGAACGCGGCGCTGAACGCGCGCGTCTCCGACTTGAGCAGGCAGATACGGACTTTAAGCGAGCAGTTAGACCGCTTGTCCTAGAAATTGCGTCGGTAGAGCAGCAGCGCGCGGCGCTGAGAAGGCAGGCGCTGGCGCGCGAACTTGAAGACGCGCCAGCGCCGCGCCCGCCGCGAACGTATCACGGCCCGTCAATGTAGGGCGGCTGGCCGCATCAGTGAGTTTATGAGGAGAAGTTATGGCGCTGTCCGAAGCCAAAAAACAGCAGCAACGCGACGCCCGGGCCCTGCTCGAGGGGTTCTGGCCCGAGGCGTTTAACTTCAGCCAGCCGCGCCCGTTGAAACTGGGGGTTTTTGAGGAGTTGGTCGCCGATGCGAAGTTGCGGGGACTGCCTTTCGATGCGGCGATCCTGAAGGCCGCCATGAAGTCGTACACCAGCCGCTACGTCTACCAGCAAGCGGTGAGCAAGATAGCGGAGCGCACGGGGCTTGATGGTTCGCCGTGCGGCGAGGTGTCAGCGGAGCAGAAAGCCTATGCAAAGGTTCAGCTCCAGCGCATTGATGCGAAAGCAAAGGCACGAAAAAAAGCATTAGAGGCCGATGCCGCGGCGAAACCGGTGCCCAACGAGCCGGATGCATAGCTATGCACGGCCTCAAAATTAACCTGCGGCGTTCTGGGTGGTTTTCGGGGGGTAAGGCAGGGATTTATGGGCGTCAGGGCGTAAAATCGCCCTGTGTGCCGTTTAGACGGTGCGCTGAACGGATGTTATGGTAAATTAGTCTTCTAAACCTAAACTTTGAAAACCGCCGAATCGAAAATCGATTTTTATCCCCAGTCGTAAAGATTTCACTTATAAGATCTTTTTATTAATCTTATAAAGATCTTATAGGGCGCTCGCAGCCCAGAGCCTGTTTTTCGTGTGGTTAGCGGTGTTTAATATGTTAGTCGCGACGATTAAAACGAATGAAGAATATTATCTTCGCCGTGATAGGCGTACAGAAAACCATTTTAATTTTAAGCGGAGTTAGCCGAATGATTATTAAACCTTATCGCCGTGGGAGTGATAACGTTCAGCCAATTATCCGCCCGGACGCTAACCCAGCAAGCCAGCCTATAACCGGCGTATTACTCGGAAAGAAATCAGGCGGCGGCGGGGGCTGTTCTGTATCGACGGATGCCGGACAGAAATATATATCTCACAAGAAAACGCCGCATTCTGGTAACTCGTATTAAGTTGGGATTTACGTACACTTTGAGTTAGGGTTTACATACGATTCTCTCCCCGCTATCCCGCGTCGGCACGACGGGTTTAAACACCTTGGACTGCCCGTTGCCGTGGTAGGTCTTTTATCCTGTGAGTTCTGCAATGTCGTAGCCCTGCCACAGCTACAGAATCCACGTAGCGTTACCGGCTGGCTGTACTGTGCCTGTTGTGCCTGCTCTAGTGGGTATATAAAAACCAAGAGGGCGTAGCGCCCGTCGTCTAGGTCGT